>CAWWAV010000256.1:0-2345 GCA_963934935.1 uncultured Anaerolineales bacterium | reverse complement strand
GTTGTTTTGTCACCTGAAGATGTTAGTGAGGGTATGGCTCCCTATTCTGTATCTCTTGATCATATTGAAAGAGTAGGCAACTATGTTAGTCTCAGTGAGATAAGAGATGCCTACAAATTGGACCTATTGGTTACTGGAGCCTCAGCTGTAAATTATTCTGGTATTAGATTTGGCAAAGGCCATGGATTTTTTGATTTAGAATGGGCGATGTTGTATCAGATAGGTGCAGTGGTCGAAAGTACGCCAGTCATTGCTTTTGTACATGAGTCACAGTTTGTAGATGTACCACTAGAGGTAGATGAATTTGACACCGTTTGTGACTACATTGTTACTCCTAAACGTGTTGTCCATGTTGAGAATCATCGTAAGCCTACTGCTGGTATTATTTGGAACAAGCTGTCAGATGGAATGATGAATGATATTCCACCATTGCAAGAGCTAAAACTTATTAGTCCATAATTGGATTGTTGTAGTACTGATATTATTGTGACGTTAATACTACTGGAAGTAGTTTTATAGTGTTATTCAACGTATCGTTATTTATACCTTGACTTATTACTAGACGACTGTTGGTAGAAGGGTCGTAAACACCGGCAGATAGGTTGTATTGTCCGGATTCCAGGTGGCTAATATCGATGGCTACATTATCGCTATACACCTCATCTGGAGCCCACCACGAAGTTGGATATTGATATGAGTCTGGCATCGTGTCTATTTGGGCAACTAGTTTGTCCTTATCCCATAAGTGCACAAAATATTTGTAGTCGGTATCTATTTGTCCAAGTGCCTTCCAGTGTAATGTCAAATGCAAGTGGCTATTGTCCTGGTTTGTATCGTAGCCTACTAGTTCTATAGTGTCACCAAACACCGCACTTGCAGGGTATAGCATCTTAGGTACAGTAACAGTACGTTTCCTAGGTGTGATTGTAACGTGATCAGAAAAAGTTAGTAGAGATGTATTATTGGATAGATCTCTAGCATATAGGGTCATTCGATAGTTTCCAGGTGATAAGTCTGTTGGTATACGGAGGTTATATTGCTCCTTGATAAAGGTGTTGCTGGGAATAGTTTTTAAAGATGACTGTACAAGCAACTTAGTGGTTTGATCAAATACAATAGTGTTATCAGTTGCTAACTGTCTCGTTTCCGCGCCAGGATCATCGGAAATCAATGTAGACAATACTTCAGCTGCTGAACGTCCTGTTTCTAGAGTGTCATCAGTTGCTAATTCCCATTGTATGATTAGTGAATCTAAATTTGGGTACTGCCGGAGTGTTTTCCAGTTAGCAATGATATTCAGTGGCTGCCCTTGTGTGAGTGTGCTGTCCATTGAAAAACTGTCTAGATGTAGATTGTTGGTCATACTAGCTAATGGTATGGCGCTGCGGCGAAACTGGAGTAGATTCGGATCGGCAATGGTCGCACCCACAATGTCTGACTGACTAGCCTCGTTGTACATACTAAAACGAAGATACAGAGGCCCCAATTCGGGCATATCTTGACTAATTTGAAAGTCTAATTGGCTCAAAATATGTTCGCCAGGTTGTTGTTGGTTGGCGGTTATTCCAGGGGGATCCACTTGACCGTATTTCGTTCCATTGTTGTCTATCAATTGGACAGATAGTTTGTTCTGAGCGGGATTGGGCATATCTGTCCGCCAAAGCATGTGTATAGTCCATGGTTTTCCAGATGAAGGCAGACTGTTAGGAACTTCACGTAAAAATCCTAACACCGTGGCTCCATTAGAGAAATGCACAGGTTGAGCCAATGGCAAATCGGGTCTAAATTGGTCAGAAGATGGCAGATTTGCAATTGCAAACCAAGTAAAAATAGTTTCGTTCTCAGAAAATAAGAGAGGTCGTGCGGAATAGTTGAATGGAGCAAGGAGTATGGCACCATTTGTAGGTAACGGAATCCCGTATCCGTCCCATACTACTTTAGTATTATTGGATTTAGTTAGCATTAGTGCTTCCCAATGTCTACACCCAACGCATTTTAAGGTTTGCAGAGGTGGGTCAGATGCGAGTAGGATTAGTTCTTGATTGTTGGTAGATGCAAGGTGCTTGGCATAACTAAGCGCATCTGCACTGTCATCAAGCGTATTTTGGCCTGCGTACAGTGATTTTAAGCCGGTATCTGCACGATAATCATAATGTAGGTGTGCTCGTATTAGTATTGTCGTAACTCCTAATAGTGTGAGAATTGTGGGTATAACCATCTGTTTAGTATGTAACAGTCCACGCCAATTCCAAAACCAAGATAAACGACTCTCTTTGGATTTACGCACTACTACTCCGGCTATGAATGCAGCTTGGATTAGCGCTGCATTGCCCATGGTCATCCAT
>CAWWAV010000255.1:0-2354 GCA_963934935.1 uncultured Anaerolineales bacterium | reverse complement strand
CGAGTGCCAAAGTTTCTGAAACACAATCACTACCTATTACTGAATTACCATGTCGGATTTTTCGAACATCATCCGCACCTAAGCACACTTTCTGCCAACCTACCATAGCATCACCAGATGGCAACAACAAGGAGGATACTTCACAACTATCATTCGTCTGTTCTAAATCTTCTAATTGATAAGACTGGTGCAGTCTGAATGGTCCCACAACATCACGACGCAGACACAAAAGATGAGCTCCACACCCAATACTCTGTCCTAAGTCATGGGCTAAAGAACGTACGTAAGTACCTGAAGAACATGATATTTCGAGAGTAATATCCGGCGAACAATAATCAACGATCGCCAATTTGTCAATACGTACAGATCTAGGAGACATCTTTACCGTCTTACCACTTCGAGCCAGCTTATAGGCCCGTTCTCCTCCGATCTTTATAGCAGAATAGATTGGAGGAACCTGCTCAATACAACCTATAAAAGTCGGTAGTATTGACTCTATTGCTGCAGCACCAATCCTTACGTCTTTCTCAGACATTATGTCCCCTTCAGCATCAAAGGTGGTAGTAGTCGCACCTAATCTAACCACTGCAGTATATTGCTTGGATTGGGAGATTAGATATTCGCTTAGGCGAGTGGTGTTTCCAATTCCGAGGACAAGAAGACCTGTAGCTAGCGGATCAAGTGTCCCAGTATGACCTATGCGACAACCAGGAATAATACCTCTTGCACGCTGCACTACGTCGTGAGAACTGATACCACTTGGCTTATCAACCAGTAGCCATCCATTCATAGAATGATTAGTCACTGTAGAAAAATCTTGGTTGACTAAGAAGTAAGGTTGGTACGATACTTATGCATAGCATCACGCGTACGCTCTAAGACAACATCTTGCGCTCTATCTAGATTAGTACCATACATACTTGCTCCAGCAGCTGCTTGATGTCCTCCGCCACCAAAACTCCGTGCGATATTAGCCACGTCAATACCATTCAAAGATCGCCAACTGATTTTGACCTCAGAATTTGCACGTTCAACAAAACTAACAGCGACTTCTGTTCCATCAATTGCTGTCAATTGAGATACAACAGCAGCATCACCCTTGGCAGTATAGCCAATCTCTGCTTTACCTTCCAATGTGACTTGAGTCCATACTAAACCATCTTCAAAGCGCACATTCCCTAAAGCCTGTCCCCAGAGCTTGGTAGCTTCATAAGAGCGTCTATGCAATGTTCTATGATAAATATCATGTAAGCTTACATCATACTGCATCAATTGATAGGCAGCAGACAAAGTTTCAGATCTTGTACTAGTTGTACGAAAACCAAGAGTATCAGTTACAAGACCTGTCAACAAACACTTAGCTACTTTATCATTCATCTTCAATCCCAGTAATGTCAATAAACTGACTAAGTACTCAGATGTGGCAGCTGTTTCGCTATCCACGAGATTAATAACCGCGAACTTACTATTACTAATATGATGATCAATGTTTATATCAATTGGAGCCGTTAATCTTTCAACCAAACCCCCTAACCTATCCAAGTCGGCTGAGTCTACTGCGACCACCATATCAGCATCAGGAGGAATATCATTAGTAATATCATTACTACCTGGCAGAAAAGAAAAATTTGCAGGTACATCATCCGGTAATGATGGTGAGACTTTCTTGCCTAGTGTCCGCAGCGCCCACGTCATACCAAGCACCGAACCTACTGCATCCCCATCGGGACTCTCATGACCTACAACACATATGTGGTCTGCCCCATGCAACCATTCTTTAGCTTTAAGAATTTCTGTTGTCATGAGCATCCTCATAGGAAACACTTATACCATCAATAATCTTTTCAATTTGTGCAGCTTTGTCTGGAGTGAAATCCCAATGAAAATGAAGTTGAGGTATACGCCTTAACTTTAATCTTGATGCAAGTTCATGTCGAACAAACCCTGCCGCACCAGTAAGAGCACTTATCACCTGCTCGCTCCTGTCCTCTCCTAGAGAAGGTGCACACACCCAAACATTTGCATGTTCAAGTTCTCTATCTACATTTACGTGGGTGACAGTTACCAAATTTAGACGATCATCTCGCATCCCATTACTGATCAGAGAAGCTATCGACAAATGCAATCTCTCAGCAATACGTTTCTGATTGATTCCCTGGACACGACCCATATCATCTTACCTCTTCCAAAACATAGCACTGCAATGCATCCCCTACCTTAAAGTCCTGAAAACCTTTAAGTCCAATGCCACACTCAAATCCTTTGCGAACTTGATTCACATCATCTTTTTCATGTTTCAGTGAGGAAACATTGCCATCATGGACAACTTTGTCACCACGCACTACACGAGCAAG
>CAWWAV010000254.1:0-2358 GCA_963934935.1 uncultured Anaerolineales bacterium | reverse complement strand
AACCGCTCTGGTAATTACAGATAATAACAACAAAATTGCCATATTAGATTGTGACTTAATAGGATTCGATCTTCCATTAGCCAAAGAAATCAGACAAAAAATTGGGCAAGCAATAGGAACCAAACTTACAAACGTACTCCTAGGCGCCACACACACACATAATGGGCCATGTACTGGTCGAAATGGCTTGGGCGGATCTCACGATGTACCTGTGAGAGACGGCGAGATTGAAGCCCTAGACACCTATATTGAAAACTTAGTCAGACAATTAGTTGGAGTAACTGTAATAGCAAATTCCGATCTTCAACCTGTACGTGTGGGCGCCGGCAGCGATGAAGCTAATGTTGCTATCAACCGCGAAGAAATTGATCCAGAGGATAGTAGCATACTCGTAGGTCGTAACCCAGACGGCATAACTGATCGCAGTGTAGATGTACTCAGAATAGATACCATCGACGGAGTTCCACTCGCCGTCATTGTTGGGTATGCTGCCCACCCAGTAGTGATGGGGTATTTCCAGTACCTTTATAGCCAAGATTATCCAGGAACTGTGCGATCCATTGTCGAGAAAGCTACAAATGCCACCTGCCTGTTTTTGACTGGCGCAGCTGGTAACCAGGCATGCTGGTCATTTCTTCAAAGCAACTGGGAAGAGCAAGAGCGTATGGGTGGACGAATCGCCGGCGCTGCTATAAAGGCATTTTATGGAATAGAAACACGTCCACACAAAGAAATTCGTAAACGTGGCCAATCACTCTCACTAATTGCTTTGTACCATAAAGAGTTTCATGATGGCCCGACCCACCAATTATTTAAAACGGCACATAGCACCGCAACTGTAAAGTTACAACCATTGCCATCTCAGGAGGAAATTGAAGCACAATTAGCAGAAGCAACTGCATTACTAGATAAATATATAGCAGCTGGAGAGGGTACTGAAAAAACAGTGCCCCAGCAGCTAGAAGTAAGGTGGGCGAAAGGCGTGCTCGACATGGTGAAAAAAGGTGATACCGAACATACTCTCGAGTATCCTATAGCAGGTTACAGAATTGACGACTTCGTCTTACTTAGCATACCAGGCGAACCATTCGTTGAGATTCAAATCGGCGTTAAACAACTATCCAAATCAAAACATACCATGTTCGCCGGTTATGCCAATGGAATACTTGGCTATATACCTGTAGAAAAAACTGTAAAACAAGGAGGTATGTCAGTATCCTCAGCAGTGCGCACCTACAACATTCCGGCTCCACCTACCGAGACCGCGGCAGACGATGTGATAGCAGCCTTTGGTAAAGTATTGTCAGAACTAGGCGTTTAGATCTATAGAAATGCATAAAACACTCACCACTCAAATTGTTGGAAGTTACACAAAGCCAAACTGGCTGATAAGACATCACCGCGTTACTTCACACGCATCTGACTTCTGGCGCCCTGAACACGAAGTATTGAGTGAAGCTCACGATGATGCAACAATTCTAGCTATATCTGATCAGGAAAGGGCTGGATTAGATGTTATCACAGACGGAGAACAACGCCGCCAGCGCTATGACACATATTTCTTCGGATTCGAAGGGATTGACAATGAAACGCTTGGTGTTTGGTCAATGGAAAATCGTGACATGAGTTTTATAGATTTAGATCCTGATGTAGAGGAACGCCTTAGCGAGGCAATGACTTCACGCGTAGTATCTCCAATAAAGTGGACCAAGCCAATCACACTAGATGACCTCAAATTTCTTAAGTGTCATACTAAACGGCTCACTAAAATGACAGTTATAGGACCTCTAACAATGTCTGTAAGATTAGTAAACGAATATTATCCAGATGAAGAATCCTTAGGCATTGCAATGGCCCATGCCATCAATAAAGAATTAAGAGTACTAGACAAAGAAGGCGTAGATATCATCCAATTAGATGAACCCGATTTTCACTTCAGGCATGATGCAGCAATAAAATGGGGTACCAGAGCACTAAATATAGCCCTTGAAGGTATTCAGGCTACTACCGCAGTCCACATGTGCTACGGATACGCCATGATAGGGGACAAACATGTGGACCCAAACTATGCCAACGCATTAGCTGCAATAGCTGCCTCTGACACCGATCAGATCAGTATAGAATACGAGCAGCCTGGCCATGAACCAGACTTATTACAACATGCTGGAGACAAAACAGTCATACTCGGACTGCTCAATCTAGGTAGAAAAGAAGTCGAGTCATCAGATCATATCTCTAATCGAATTCGCGCAGCTATCGAAGTAGTCCCGCCCGACAGATTACACCTAGCGCCTGATTGTGGCATGTGGTTTTTACCGCGACAGGTTGCTTATGCTAAACTAAGATCACTTTGTTTAG
>CAWWAV010000253.1:0-2362 GCA_963934935.1 uncultured Anaerolineales bacterium | reverse complement strand
TCACCTTCTCCTGTTGCTCGTGTGTTTGCAGGAGATGACTTGATGATAGAGTATGTGCGCAATACAAATGGAGCTATTGGTTATGGGTGGCAAAGTTCTGTTAGCTCAGACGTCAAATCACTAAAAATCTCGGAGTCGGGACTTTTCAGTATTCCTGTATATGCGATAAGCTATAAGGAGACCTCAGGTGTTTTACGTGACTGGTTAGCCTGGGTGCAGCAGAGAACTAAAACAGATTTACCAGAGGGCTTCACACCAATTCCCTAATTAAGTTAAATAAGGGTTGTATTGTTTTTCGGCCGAAATAGTAGTATTGCTTCCATGTCCTGGGTAAACAACAGTATCATTAGAAAGGGTGAGAAAATGCAACTTTATGCTGTTGATGAGCTGGTTAAAGTCACCACCATATAGATCAGTGCGCCCTATGCCTCCCTGGAAAAGCACGTCGCCTCCAAACAACAAATTACTATTATTTTCCAAGAAAGCTACGTGGCCAGGAGAATGTCCGGGTACAAACAACACAATGAAATTGTGCATTCCAACACTCAGATTGGTAGTCTGGTCAAACCATAACGTAGGCTGGTGGCTATTATCAATTGGAATACCCCAATTTTCTGCTCCTCCACCAGCTTGATACAATGGCAGGTCCATCGCGTGAAGTCCTAAAGTTAAATCAGGGTGAGATTTTATTATTGTACCTAGTGCTCCAAAGTGGTCAAAATGAGCGTGTGTTAGCCATATAGCTTCCAAATTCCAACCTCTCTTATTTACTAACCCAATGATTTTGTTTGCGTCCCATGCTGGATCAATGACTACGCAATCATTACATGCAGAATCAGCTATTATGAAGCAGTTGGTTTCCAGAGGCCCAAGAGATAATTTTTCCACAATCAAAGTCATAATAAGCCCATATTTTTCACAGATGCTATATACTTTTGAAGCAATTTTACCAGACAAACTATAGGTGTCATATTAATATGAAATTACTTCCTGATTGGTTGAAAATTCGACATGTGTTTGCGGGAGTTTTTGTGGTATTTTGGTTTGGCATTATTTCTCTTCCAGTTTTTGGTTTGATGTTAGCTATGCAAGGTGAGCTGGCCTGGAGCCCTAACGAATACCGTGAATATCGCGTGTGGTTAATAATGGAAGATGATGAGCGCGGGTTGGGTTGGGCTACCAAAGGCCCATTCAGTCGAACAGCCGACCAAGTATGTTTAACCACTCATGTTGGCTTCGTGTTTTGGCGAGGGGATAATGAGCAAGTCAACACAGATTATTGTGAGTGTTACTCTTACGATAGTGGAATACTAAACGAACATGTAGGTAAGTGTGATAACCCAGAGAATTTTCTAGAGTAGATAGTTTATACATCTTTCGAGTCGGATTTGGATGCATCAATGACTGACTGTGAAAGGTGTGATGGCACTTGTTCGTGCCGCAAATATTTTAGTGAAAACACACCTCGTCCCTGGGTGATGGAGCGTAAGTCAGTAACATACCGTTGGACTTCTGCCAGTGGCACTTCTGCGGTGACAATACTTTTGCCTCCGAGAGAATCCATTCCCTGTACTCTAGCACGCCTACTATTAAGGTCACTCATCACATCACCCATGTTACTTTCTGGTACTGTAATGTCAATTAACATGATAGGTTCAAGTAGCACTGGGCTTGCATTTGCAACAGCAAGTTTGAAGGCTTCTCTAGCTGCTATTTCAAACGCAATAGGCTTTGAGTCTACAGCGTGTTCCTTGCCATCTGTTATTGACACAAATATTTTTTCCATGGGAAAGCCAGCTACCGCACCATCTGTCAACACGCTGCGTATACCTTTCTCAATTGCTGGCATAAAGTTAGCCGATATGGCTCCACCAAACACTTTGTTCTTGAAGCAGAAGTTCTCGTCACCATCCGGCTCCATGTTTGCACTAGTTAGAGGTTCTATATGCATATGGACTTCGCCAAATTGACCAGCTCCCCCACTCTGTTTTTTGTGTCGATATTGGCTGTCTCCAGAGCTAGTTATACTTTCTCGATACGGTACTTTTGGAGTGCTGATATCTAGTGCTGTGCCAAACTTTTGTTCAGCACGTTTGAGTGCAATATCAACATGTTGGTCGCCCATGCCCTCTAATATCGTCTGTTTTGTAGATGGTTCATTGCGCCAACTAAGTGTCTGGTCTTCTTCACATAATTTTGTGAGAGTAGGACCCATTTTGGTCGAATCTGCTTGTGTGCGTGGACGGACTGCTACAGCATATAAACTTCCAGGATATACAGCGGTCTGAAAATGCAGAGGGTTGTTTTTATCTCCTAAAGAATCGCCAGTGCCTGTGTTACTGAGTTTTGCTATAGTACCAAG
>CAWWAV010000252.1:0-2376 GCA_963934935.1 uncultured Anaerolineales bacterium | reverse complement strand
TTGTAGTCAATGATGTCACACTTTTCCCACAACCGGATTCGCCGACGAGACCTATAATCTCACCTTTATTGATATGTAAATCTACACCATCAACAGCTTTAACCACACCATCGTCAGTGTAAAAATATGTCTTCACACCTTGTAATTCTAATAGTTTTTCAGTGCCGTTATTTTCCATAATTTAGGTATCTGTATCTATAGCGTTACACACTCTTTAGTCGAGTAGCATTCCATGTACGTACATAAAATTATATAATTTACAGCAAGCAAATTGACTACCTCAATCTTATCACAAAAACATCAAAAGCATCATTTGTTATACAAACAATTTCCATCACATTGACACCTCACTCAAGAATTCAGGAAGCCTTCGTACTTTTGTCGATTGTTCATATGCAAAAGCCAAGTTTATTAATTTGGATTCCCCATATGAATGTCCGATAAACGAAATTCCCACCGGCAAACCTCCGACTAATCCCGCCGGAACACTAATGCTAGGATATCCGGATACTGCTGCCGGTCTGCAGCTATGACCAGACGAAGAATCACCATTAAGCACGTCTACAACCCATGGCAGACCTCCTGTTGGAACCACCAAAGCATCGAGGTTATGCTTATGTAGTGCTACCTTAAGACCTTCCTCTCCAGCCAACCTGATATTTTCCTGCTTTGCTTCCAGATAAATCTTGCTATCCAAACCACCTTTTTCATTAGCCATAACAAACAATTCCTGGCCAAAATATTTCATAACTTCACTACTATTTTCCTCGTTATAACTGATGATGTCTGACAAGCAACTCATACCTACTGGATCATTGTGGTTCTTAAGATATTTGTTGATACCAGCCTTAAATTCATACAAAAGTACCTCCATCTCATTATGCAGCAAATCATCTACATTATGTACCTCGACTGAGTCTACAATAGATGCACCCAGGTAAGCCATATTTGCGATAGCATCTTCAAATATTTCATTCACCCATGCACCAAAATCATAAGGGCTTCTCACAATACCAAGACGCACACCCTCTAGTCCATCTAGTTTAAGGTTTTCAGTATAGAAGGCACAAACATCATCATTCTCCTTACTACTCAAATCACCCAAATGCTCTCGTTCACTAATAGCCCCTAACATTATGGCTGCATCGGACACTGTTCTAGCTATAGGACCCGCAGTATCTTGACTATGAGATATAGGGATAATACCTGTTTGACTGACAAGACCTACTGTTGGTTTTATTCCTACAGTACACGTTGCACTACTTGGACACATTATCGACCCATCGGTTTCGGTACCGATCGCAGCAGCACACAAATTTGCGGCCACTGCCACTGCAGAACCGGCGCTAGACCCACGAGGACTACGATCCAGCACATAAGGATTTAGAGTACGTCCTCCTTTACTAGACCAACCACTAATAGGTTTGGTAGAGCGGAAGTTAGCCCATTCACTAAGATTAGCTTTAGCAAGAATCACTGCACCGAGGTTACGCAATTTGGTAACCAACACGGCGTCGGAAGACGATTTGTGCCCAGTTAATGCTAACGAACCAGCTGTAGTGGACATATTATCACCAGTATCTATGTTGTCTTTTAATACAATTGGGATACCATGCAGCAAACTACGCGGACCACTTGCCTCCCTCTCCTTATCCAATTTGTGAGCAATTGATAGAGCATCTGGATTGATTTCAATAATCGAGTTTATACAGGGACCACCGTCATCAACATTATCGATTTTTTCTAAGTATGATTCAACAATGTCTTCTGAGCTAGCTGCACCAGATGACATCAGATCCTGCAAATCTATTATTGACATCTCGATCACATCAACTGGCATATTGGTTCCTCGCATATTTCTAGCCATACAGTTGTACTAACTGAAATGTACTTTATCAATTACTCAATAGACGAAAGGTCAACCCACACGATTCAAGAGAGATATGCCCTGACCATAATCATTAGAGGAATCTAGAACCGCCATAACACTATGAATCATAAGTCCTAACTCAACTATGAAATTCTCTTGTTCCTCCGGACCAATTTCAGAGAAACTAGTCTGAATAGACACTGCATATGGATATTGGGAGAGATAGACTATTCCTGCATCACACCTGACTCGAGCCATTCCGCCTGGTTTGTTAGCCAATGGTACTTCAGGTGGAATCACACGATTAAGAAGACTCTTCTTTGTTTTCCTGAGAATTGATAAACATCTCTCGGCAGCATTCTGAGTGGGTTTTCCATTGTATAAGTATTCCAACATTAATACACAATCGTCAGGAGTACCTACATTTTCCCTATTGGCTACCACCGACTCAGTATCTTGCATCTTTCTACGCAATGTAATATTGTCTACACCTAGCGATTGCAACA
>CAWWAV010000251.1:0-2387 GCA_963934935.1 uncultured Anaerolineales bacterium | reverse complement strand
AAGCTGCTCGTAATGCGACCTCTGTTTTGCCATAGCCGACGTCACCACATATTAGTCTGTCCATTGGTCTAGGAAGCTGCATGTCGTGTTTTATTTCCTCCAATGCCGTACGCTGGTCTTTAGTTTCAACGTATGGAAAAGAGGATTCTAGCTCTATCTGCCAAGCCGTGTCGGTAGGAAATGCGTGGCCAACTACGATCTTGCGTTGTGCGTAAAGTTCCAATAGGTCTTTTGCGATTTCTTCCACTGCAACTTGAGTGCGTTCCCTGGCACGGGTCCATTCGGCTCCTCCGAGATGTGAAAGTGGAGGTTGTTTTTTGTCGGGACCCACATATCGAGTTAGTCTGTCTGCTTGGGTTATAGGGACATAAAGAGTATCACCTTTAGCATACTTAATGTGTAGATACTCGCGAGAAATGTTACCGATTTTTCTTGTGACCAGCCCTATAAATTTTCCTATTCCATGCTCAATGTGAACCACTGTATCTTCGGAGATGAAATCGAAGAAAATATCTTCTTGTTTGGCTGTGTTGGATTCTGATTTAATCTGACGTGGCTCTGGTGGTCGCCATCCAAATATTTCTGAATCCGATAGAATGTGCAAGGAGCTTTGTTTGAGTGTGAAACCAGCATCTATGATACCTTGCACAAATAATGGTGACCAATGTTTTGGCAATTCAGTAACATCGGTTTGAGGGGAGTCATTATTGTCAGTTACATTGACGTCAGCATGAGAATGTGCCTGCCATAGATTGCTTAAACGTGCTGCTTGTCGACTGATCACTATCGCATGTTCTTCATTTGTAGCAAATGTTTCTATTTGATCAATTACGGATTTCATTTGTCCACCATGAGGCGTCTCAGGTGTGAAAGCCGTCCCTAAATCTGAGTCTGGTTCTGTAGATGACCCAGATAGACAAAGTATAGGTAATCTAGATAGCTGGTCCTGAAGTTCTGACCATGAAGCATAGGGAGTTGGTGCATTATCTGGCAGCGAATTGCTGTCGATCTGTTCTGCACGCAGATTTAGTGCTTGTTTTTCAAATTCATGTAGTGTTAGAACAAATTCCTGCCAGTTATCAACTACTATCAAGCAGTTATTTGGCACATAGTCCAATAGAGTACCTGCATCAGGATGCATCCATTTAATATAGTACTCTAGTTCTGGAAATGTAGACCCAGTACTAAGTAGTTCAAAGTCATGCTGATGATCTGAAACAATATTTGTACTGTGAACAGGTGACCATTGCTCCATTAGTGTGAGGGCTACTGCCGGACCATTTTTTGGTAGTGTTTCCCGTGCTGGATGTATATTTAAGACATCAACCTTGTTGATCGAACGCTGCGTTGATGGGTCGAACCTACGCATGCTTTCAATACTTTCTCCAAAAAACTCGATGCGGGTCGGAAATGAGTCTGCGGGAGGCCATATATCTAGTATGCCGCCTCTTCTACTATGCTCGCCTGCTGATATCACCATGGTATTATGAGTGTAACCACAGTCCGTCAATGTTTTGAGCAGTTTGTTCAATTGTATGTTTTCTCCTACAGATATAGATTTGCAATACATTGTGAAAATATCTAACGGAAGCGTGGGAGTCATAAGAGCGCGCGCACTACTTACTCCGCAAACAAATTGATCATCGTTATGAAGGAAAAATTTGGTCATTGTAGCTATCCTTTGTTGGATAGCGCGAGGTCCGCGTGGTGAACGTTGATAGTGAGCACAGTTTGGCTCAGAGTAATGCTGGAAGTGTCCATTTGGATTCCAGGCAAATGCTTCATGCTGTAGTATGCGAGCACGGTTATCTTGCGATGCAAGTACTAATATTGGGCGCTGTAGATCTGCTTTGAGAGCTGCTATTATCGCTGGGCGAGCTGCGCTAGGTATGTCCAGAGCTATTATGTGGCCTGAGTCCGATTGTGATCCGTCAACTAAATTTAGTGTATCCGCATATGCGGGTATAGTACGGATGTAAGGTAGTAGACCTGCTAAATTCATTCCTTTGAACTTTTGTAATTGTAATTGCTCATAGCAGTACTTACTCCATCTGCCACAAAAGACTCTACAGCTTCAATTGTTTTTGGAATGAGGGAGTCAATATGTTGTTTTTGTTGTTCAGTAAAGGGTCTAAGCACATAATCCTTGGGGTCTACAATTGTCGGAGGTCTTCCAATACCTAAGCGTAGTCTTGGAATAGTGTCTGCGCCGAGCAACTTAATTATTGACTGCATACCTCTGTGACCTGACGAGCCACCACTTTTGCGGATCCGTATATCACCAATGGGTAAATCCAGGTCATCAAAAATTATAAGTATTTTCTCTAGTTGGATATCATAATATCGTACTAGTTCCTGTACTGATTGACCACTTAAGTTCATGAAAG
>CAWWAV010000250.1:0-2410 GCA_963934935.1 uncultured Anaerolineales bacterium | reverse complement strand
CACATTTGCGTCACTATATTTGCTTGTTGACATTTCCGAATTGTTGCAACTTAGACAATCAACCTACAGTCGGGACTGATATCCGTGGACCAATCTTTAAGCTTGCAATACAAATGTACACATATTATACATGCATAACTTCGTCATGCTTACTCTCTCCAAGCTCATTAATCTTTTCCACTGACTGATCAGTTAATTTCTGCAACTCTTTCTGACCATTATCTAGTTCATCTTCCGATATCAATTTTTCGCGCTCAAAATCACGCATATCATTTTGCGTATCTCGACGTACATTGCGCACTGTTACACGAGCCTCTTCTACTCTCTGGCCAACTACCTTAGTTATTTCCTTCCTGCGTTCCTCAGTCAAAGGTGGAATATTAAGTCGTATAATTTTCCCGTCATTGTTGGGAGTCAGTCCCAAATCTGATGCCATTATAGTACGCTCAATTTCACTCACAGTACTACTATCGAATGGTCTAATAGCTATCATACGAGGTTCGGGAATACTGATGCTAGCCAACTGATTAAGTGGAGTCTGTTGTTCATAATAATTTATCATTAATTTTTCCACTAGAACAGGTGAAGCTCTACCAGTACGAATAGTCGACAGCCCATCTTCCAATGCTTGAATAGAAGCATGCATGCGATCTCTAGCGTCTTGCATCAATTCCTTAATCATAGCCAGTTTAGACCTCAGAAACTATTTGTCAGCATTTATTGAACTATTGGACTATTACTAATTTAGGTACCTTCAGTATACACCTATGGCCACATTACATAACAAGAATATGGTGAAAATTAATTGGACACTAATGTTCCTACCGTATCACCACGTACAATTTGCAACAAACTATCTTTCTTCCACAAATTGATGACTGCAATGGGCATATTATTGTCCATACACAAAGACAATGCAGTGCTATCCATAATCTTCAAACGGAGATTTATGGCTTCCATATAAGAAAGTCGATCATACTTTTGGGCATCAGGATTTTCTTGAGGATCAGAAGAGTAGACGCCATCAACCTTAGTTGCCTTAATCAGTATATCAGCATCTATTTCCACAGCTCGCAGTGCTCCAGCCGTATCAGTAGTGAAGTAAGGATTACCTGTTCCTCCTCCTAAGATGACCAACCTATTCTTCTCCAAGTGCCGTACAGCACGACGCCAAATATATGGTTCAGCAACAGCTTTCATTTCTATTGCTGTTTGCACTCGCGTAGATATTCCGCTCCGCTCGAGAGCATCTTGCAGGGCAATCGAATTCATTACAGTAGCAAGCATGCCCATGTGATCAGCAATAGTACGTTCCATACCACTATTAGTACCTGTGGCACCTCTCCACAAATTGCCAGCGCCTACTACTATTGCTATCTGCACTCCTTGTGTGGCAACAGACCCTATAACTTCAGCGACTTTATCAGCCTGCTGCGGATCAATTCCAACACCACTAGATGATGCTAGAGCCTCTCCTCCCAATTTCAAAAGTACTCGTTTGTATTTGTGTGTCTTGCTCATACTTGTATATGCCTCATGTTTGCACATACCACATCAGAAATCAATTTGTCTTATTGACCAAGCTCAAACCGAATAAATCTGTGCACAACAATATTTTCGCCAAACTTTGCAATAGCATTGTTAATTAGATCTTGTATTGTTTGATCTTCGTCTTTTACAAAAGGCTGCCTCAACAGGCATACCTGTTTATAATACTTTTCCAGTTTTCCAGCAACAACCTTATCAACAATATTATCAGGCTTTCCTTCTTTCAAAGCCTGCTCTCGAAAAAGATTCTCCTCTTTGGATAAAGATTCGGATGGAAGATCATCTTTATCAATACACAACGGGTTAGCCATAGCTATATGTAAAAGAATGTCATGTACTAATGCACGGAAATCATCGGTTTTGGCAACAAAATCAGTCTCGCAATTAACCTCGATAATTACTCCGACACGATTGCCAGGATGGATGTAAGAGTCAATCAAACCCTCGCTTACATCTCTACCAACCTTGTTGGCAACGCTAGACAATCCTTGTTTTCTAAGCCAATCTACTGCTTGGTCAAAATCCCCCTTACTGTGCTCCAGAGCTTTCTTACAATCTAGTATTGGTGCCCCGGTTGCGACACGCAATTCTTTTACCTGATTAGCACTTACCCCCATATTATTCCTCCAACTTAGAGCTCGATGAATTTTCTACATCATCAGCTGTTGCTATATCAGATCCTGATTGAGGCAGAGCAGAATCGTCCGAAATATTACTACTATCTTCTTCCACTGGCTTTGTGTCAATACTATCAACAACCTCTGATGGTGTTTTGGATTCTGATTTATCAATAGTACCGGAATCGTCTGGCACACCTGCAAAATCCAACTCTCCGCTACTAAGTTTTGCCAAAGTTGATGCA
>CAWWAV010000249.1:0-2414 GCA_963934935.1 uncultured Anaerolineales bacterium | reverse complement strand
TCTTTGACTCACTGAATCATACTGCCGAACCTATATATCAAATCATTTCCTGGTAACTTAATAAGTGAGTTTGTTTTGTAATAATATAGAAATCACCCTTGCCCAAATTGATTCATGGTTTATAATGCCGGCTTAGCACTTGCGAGGTTTTTGAATGAGTAAACGTGCACAGACGCGGGTTGAACAGCAGAGCAAAAAACGCAGACAGCGTTTTATTTCGATTGGAGTAATTACTGCTGCTGTCTTGGTTGTGGTCGTGCTAATAATTCGGCAGAGCAATCAAGATGTTGCTGAGATAGTATCTGTGGATACAGAGGTGCCTGCATACGCAGATGGGAAAGCCTTAGGTTCTGTAGATGCTCCTGTGTTGGTGCAAGATTTTTCCAATTTTCCTTGTCCGCATTGCCGTACACTTGCGACAGATACTGCGGTCCGGATTGAGAGTAATTTTGTTGAATCTGGACTTGTGCGTTATGAATATCATTATGCAACTTTTGATCAGTCTGTAGGAAGATTTGCGGCTGAGGCAGCTGAATGTGCCAATCAACAGGGTTTATTTTGGCCTTATCATGATATTCTATTTGCTAATCAGACTGGAGCTCGTGATCAATACTCAGAGCGAAGGTTGCTTGCATTTGCGGAAGATTTAGATCTTGATGGCCGTGAGTTTCGGAGCTGTCTTGATGAAGGCAAATCTAGTGCAGTTGTTCAGCAAGATGCAGAACTTGCTGCTGAGATGGGTGTGAATGCAACTCCAACTGTGTTCATTAATGGAGAAAAGGTTGAGGGATCTATGCCGTTTGAAGTTTACAAAGAAATCATTGAACGTGAACTAAGAGAAGGCTGAGGTCTGATTATTGATTAGTGAATGTGATAATAAAATAAATTAGTGAAGAATTAAAAAAATAAATACAGGAGTATCTGAGTGAATTACTCGACTACTGAAGTTCCCACAGGAAACAAAATTGTGATGCTGGATGGAGAATTAAATGTCCCTAGTAATCCTATTGTGCCGTTTGTGGAAGGAGATGGTATAGGACCTGACATCTGGAGAGCATCTCGCCGGATACTGGATTCTGCTGTTTCAATAGCTTATGGTGATCAACGTAAGATATCATGGATGGAAGTGTTTGCGGGTCAGAAGGCATTTGATAGATTTGATGTGTGGCTCCCTGAAGACACCGTACATGCTTTCCGTGAGTTTTTGGTTGGCATCAAAGGTCCCCTGACGACACCAGTAGGTGGTGGTATACGGTCCTTAAACGTTGCTTTGCGGCAGCAACTTGATCTGTACGTTTGCCAACGACCAGTACGCTGGTTTAGTGGTGTACCTTCCCCAGTTAAGGATCCTAAGCGTGTGGATATGGTGATATTTCGAGAGAATACTGAAGACATATATGCTGGTATTGAGTTTGAAGAAGGTACTGAAGAGGTGCGCATTTTTCAGAATTTGTTGAAGGAATCGTTTCCAGAGATGTCTGACAAGATTCGATTTCCGAAAACTAGTGGCATTGGCATCAAGCCTATTTCAATTGAGGGTACAGAAAGGTTAGTACGGGCTGCCATCAAATACGCTGTAGAAAATAGTCGCAAAAGTGTTACCATGGTCCATAAGGGCAACATCATGAAATTTACTGAAGGTGCTTTTCGTAATTGGGGATATGAACTTGCTGAGCGCGAGTTTTCATCTGAGACATATACATGGAACCAATGGGAGCATACAAAAGCCAATAATGGTGAAGCTGCTGCTAACGACGAGCAAGATGAAGCTATTGCTTCTGGTAAGATCGTGATCAAGGATACTATTGCTGATATTACATTGCAGCAGGTACTGACACGCCCGGGTGAATTTGACGTAATTGCTACTATGAATTTGAATGGTGATTACCTGTCTGATGCTTTGGCAGCGCAGGTTGGTGGCATAGGTATTGCTCCTGGTGGTAATATCAATTACAGTACAGGTGTAGCTGTTTTTGAGGCTACACATGGTACTGCTCCCAAATATGCAGGTCAGGACAAAGTTAATCCAGGTTCAGTGACATTATCTGGAGAGATGATGTTGCGTTATATGGGTTGGACAGAAGCTGCTGACCTAATCATTCAGGGAGTGAGTGGTGCAATCAAATCCAGGACAGTTACCTATGATTTTCATAGATTAATGGAAGGAGCAACTTTACTTAAATGCTCTGAATTTGGTGATGCAGTAATTACTAACATGAGTTAGTTGTTATGAGGTTATTACAATAGTTTACTAATGGACAATACACAAATTTTCACTATAGCTGTGGTTGTTATTGCAGTATTTACTATCGGTGGTGGGGTCGCCTTAGCGATTAGTCTGTATCAAGCCAACCGTTTGATAATGGAAACTGTTTCAGCTCCGCGTTCTGACATCGTGCAGGACCATGGAGGTC
>CAWWAV010000248.1:0-2415 GCA_963934935.1 uncultured Anaerolineales bacterium | reverse complement strand
AACATGGAGGAGCCCCACTATTAGGGCTTAATGGAATAGTTGTCGTAGGGCATGGCCGATCCAATAGCCGTGCCATCCGAAGTGCAATAAAAGTTGCTGGCAAAGCAGCAAAACACGACCTATTAGGTGAGTTACAGGCAGCATTAGAAAAACAGACAAAGAGTTATTCGTAGATACAGGCTCTTTAGATTTGATGATTTATACTACTAAGTCTACAGACTGTATAACATGTATAATGCCCACACACACTAATCTAATTCGACCAACAAAACCAATTACTTACGGGCAAAACATAGGGCAATATGCAAATATTTACTAATGAAAAACTAATAAAAAGATATGCATTAGTATCCAAAGTGTTGTCAACAACCGGGATACTGGTGCTACTTTCTGGACTAGCAGCATCATTCCTTCGACCAGAATGGTATTCCTTACCATTCTACACACTTATTGCAGGCTTCATGCTATCTAATGTAGGTATGTTCCTAGCCAACAGATATGTGCGTGAGCCACGTCCAGATCTGACATTGCGCAATTCAATGAAAGGACTTGATGACAGATATCTTCTGTACCAATATTACTTGCCCGCACAACACACTATAGTCACCCCATCTGGGGTCTATGCGGTAACACCAAAATTCCAAGGAGGAACAGTTGAGTGGAATGATATCCGCAAACGCTTCCGACACCGTGGCGTGAGTATGTACAGAAAAGTTTTTGGGCAAGAATCTTTGGGTCAACCTATCATCGAAGCTCAAGCAGAAGCGCAACGATTAGCAAAATTCCTCAATAAAAAGTTCGGTGACGGTGCCCCTGATGTTTACCCAATTCTAGTCTTCACAAATTCTAAAATTGAATTTGAAAATATCAAAGCGACACCAATACCAGTGCTCAAAGCAAAACGCCTTAACGCCTATCTGCGCAAACAACCACATCGACCAACTCTGAGCGATCAACAAATCAAAGACTTAGAACCTATTTAGCTCCTGAACAACCAAGTAGCTATGGTACAATCTCGCCCATCAACTAAGTTTGCCCCCATCGTCTAGTGGACTAGGACATGGCCCTCTCAAGGCCAAGACCGGGGTTCGAACCCCCGTGGGGGCACACCACAATGGGTATACGTACTTCCCAACAAAGGATAGACCGTATATGAAGACAAAACACAAAAAATACACGCCTCGGCTGTTGACGCTATCGGTAATACCCCAATTGTTAAACTCCAAGTGCCAGATGTCAAAATCTGAAGCTCATATTGTGGAATACATATATAGCCATTGTTTGTAATATAATATGAGTATTCCAAATATTTAGATAATCATAATTACTGATGAAACAACCATGAATATAGCAAGATTTCCAAGACTACGTTACGGTCACCTACCTACACCAATAGAACTGCTAAAAAACCTTACTAGTCACCTTAAGGGTCCAAACATCTGGATCAAACGCGATGATTGTACTGGCATGTCTACTGGTGGCAACAAAACTCGTAAACTCGAGTTTCTTATGGCTGAAGCACAAGACCAAAACGCTGACATTGTCCTTACAGTAGGAGCAACACAATCAAACCATGCCCGACAAACTGTAGCTTTTGCAGCTCGCATGGGAATTAAAAGTCACATATTGTTAGAGAACCGAACAGGTATAGATGATATAAATTACAGACAAAATGGCAATGTATTGCTCGATCAACTACATGGGACTACCATAGAAGAACATCCTGCTGACACTGACATGGATGATGCAATGGAAACTGCCGCTAACCGACTACGCAGTGAAGGTCACAAGCCCTATACCATACCTGGAGGAGGCTCCAACCCAGTAGGTGCGTTAGGTTATGTAAACGCAGCTACAGAAATAGTGACCCAGGCAAACGACCTAGGTGTACCATTTACCCACATAGTACATGCAACAGGAAGCACAGGCACTCAAGCTGGAATGGTCACCGGATTAAAAGGCACACACAGCAAAATACCTCTCTTAGGAATCAGCGTACGTTCGGCAAAAAAAATACAAGAAGAAAACGTATTTCGACTTGCTGCTGCTACAGCAGAATTAGTCGATTGCCCAGGTCTTGTCAGCAGAAGTGATGTGGTGGTAGATAGCAACTATGTTGGTGAAGGATATGGGATACCTACGAATGAGACTATTGAAGCTATTGAACTCTTAGCACAAAAGGAGGGGCTTCTACTTGATCCCGTCTACTCCGGTAAAGCCATGGCAGGACTGATCGACCTAATTAGAAAGGGAGTGTTCAATCGCAATGAAAATGTGCTATTTCTACATACTGGTGGTACTGCCGGACTTTTTGGGTACACATCCTTCTTCAGTTGATAAATCCCATCGTTACGACATACAATAACGTATTTGCACCCAAATATTGCTTGAATTCAAATGTATAGCATACGCTAA
>CAWWAV010000247.1:0-2417 GCA_963934935.1 uncultured Anaerolineales bacterium | reverse complement strand
AGCACTTTTGTAAAAGGCTTACGGTGATTAGATAAATAATCTATAAAAAATACTATCAGCAAACTAGCCGTAATAGAAAGCGGCATTAGATAAGAAGTACGCCATAAAGTAGTTGAACTACCAATATGCAAAAATAGTAAAGAAAATACCGGATTAAAATGAGTAAATAATGGCGAAAACATACATACATTTATGTAGTCGTTGTCACGAAAATATTTAATGTTAAGTACATAGAAAATATAGATGACTACACCAAAATATCCGAGAGTATCCCAAAAACGAAAAGTTGGGCTAGCGATTGGTAAAGCAGGATGACTAGAAAAAAGGCCGGTTAGCGAAATAACATGTGGGGTATGACCCCAAGGCGAAGGGTTTTTTAAGACTAATGTGACGACTGTCCCAATGGTGATGGCTGAAATAACTGATAGAGATAACAAAAAATGGCGCTTAAGAAGCATTTGGGAGTTGGTATGATTTAAATATAGGCGTGCCGTACGCCATACTGTAATTCCGGCCATTACTATGACTGCAAACATTGCTTCCTGTGCATGTACTAACGCCATAGTGATTAGGAATATACCTATCAGATATAGTCGAGTTAGTCTTGTATATTTATCTCCAAGGAAGTCTAGAAGCAAAGAAATACATAGAAAAAATATGGGGAAACAGAATATCGTTGGAAAGTATGCATAGTAACGAACATAAGAAAACGTAGCTGTTCCAAATGATGTAATAGTCAGTAATGTAGATAGAGTCGCAGCTAATATGACCAGACGACTCGATAGTCTTGAGCGTTCCAGTAGTGAAACAGTAAATAAATAAATAGAGCCAAGAAATATTACAGCTGGGACTAGTGTGCTACTACTGATAGAGGCTAAAGGCGGATGTTTAATCGTATGTGCTACTTTAGCGTGCAGAAAATGAACAAAGTCTATATGACCAACAGATTGCGCTACTGCAGATATCGGAGAATTGAACTGATCGTGTCCTACTGCATTCAATGCAATGTTGACACGTGCAAGATGCTCCCAAAAATCAGACGGGATTTCAGTATAGGGTCCGACGATGTAATGATATATAGCAAAGGTTGCTATGACTAGAATCAATCCTAAACTGACATAGGAGAACTTCGTAGTTTGTGGGGCTAAGTCTAGGCCTATTCGTGTAAAGCGTTTGTATATAGTGGCTAATGCTAGCGGGGCTATTATTAATTGGAGAGACCATGCCCAATAAGAAACAGGTGCCTCTGCCCATCGAAAAGGTAATTGAATAACAGTCAAAAGCGTAAAACTGATAGCATAAGAAAGAAGAAACTTGTGCTTTCTGATGTTAAATAAGTAGACAATAAAATATCCAGGGAAAAAAAGATAAACTGAATAGATCAATACAGTAAGAATGTCGTCATAGTAGCTGGGTATAGGACTGAGAAAATTCATGACAATCTCACGATGTGAAGTTGGTCAATAAATTCGATACGGAGAAGAATATAAAACTCGATTAAGCTAGTTTTCTATAAAAGATGGCAGGAGACTAAAATAATGTTTTGCATATTGCTGCTGAAAATTAGTATGTACAGAGATGGTGTTGCAGATCTAACAATTGAGTAAGTATTAAATAATGGAGATCCTGAGCCGTCCAGGCATAGTAATTGTATTAGTATTATGGATACTTCCACACATTCTTTTTCTACGATTGGTAACCGTAGGGTTCTGCAAGAATACACTGGTAATTTGCATTGTTTGTCTGGCGACGGTTTATGCCATAAAGCCTGTTACTTTTGATCTTCCAAAGTATTCATCTTATTTTGCCAGTGGCTATTTAGCCTGGTCGCCGTATTCTCATAGTAAAGAATATGGCTTGGTACTGAATTCTGCGGATACTACGGGTGATCCGTTTGGCCAAGCCTACCCAAATGACCGAGCATTTGTACAATTAGCTAGAGGATTACACCACTTATTGCCCATTGGCCCTTATCTCCCTAGAGTGGCAGCAGGTCACCACCGCTATGTTTCAGATTTCCAAGTTATTGCTATAGCTATCTTGGGACTATTTATCCTAATGTTGGCTTGCCTAGTCGCTTGTAGAGCAATGCTTGCTAAGGAATCAATTGCTCAGACTATATTGTACTGTCTACCAATCGTTATGGGATCGGTATTCTTTATGATTGGTAGTCAAAATGCGGTTCGTCAGTTCTTAGGTATGTCTGTTATTTTGTTGGCCTTGTCGCTATTTGCTAAAAGACAATATTTGATAGCTCTTATTGCGATTGTTCTGGCCACTTCTCTCCATCACTGGTCTTTTGTCTTTGGTATTTTCTGCCTAGTCGCAACAATTGGTATTCGTTTTGTCGCGACTACTAATCAGCATTCTTCATCTATTAGTGCGTTCCTAAAGTATATGACTCTAGGCCTAACAAT
>CAWWAV010000246.1:0-2418 GCA_963934935.1 uncultured Anaerolineales bacterium | reverse complement strand
TACTAGCCGCTAGCATTCGTATCTATCAACCCAAACAACCATTTGTCTAATATGGTCTAACAAAAAACCTATGTGTTTTGGTTAAACCATCAGCAACGAACAACTTAAAGTATCCTATCTGATGTCAGAGGTAGGTATGATTGGCTTCAAGTATAGATCTTGTCATGATCTTGGTGGAATCAAGTAATGAACACGAGTGACCCACCCAGGACTCGAACCTGGAACCAATTGATTAAGAGTCAACTGCTCTGCCGATTGAGCTAGTGGGCCATATTAGTGTTGCACATTATATTCGCCGATACTATCCTGTCAACTTCAATCTACATGGCTAGTGGTAACACCCAACTAGTACCAGTCAAATACCAACCAGTACCATTACAAATGATAAGCAATGGCCATACGCAAATACCCTAGGAGAGTCCTATCACAGTACCAGTATCAGTGTCAATATCAATATCATAATATGCGGGACGAGTAGGTAGACCAGGCATAGTACTCATTGTCCCAACCAAAGGATATAGAAAACCAGCACCAACACTAGCTCGTATATCCCGTATAGGTAAAACGAATCCCGTCGGAACACCTTTTAAAGTAGGATCATGACTTAAGCTCAAATGAGTTTTGGCCATACAGATGGGAAGATCACCAAAACCGCTACGCTCATACAGATCAATCTTCTTATCGGCTTCCAAACTATAATCAACTCCATCAGCCCCATAAATTTCGCGAGCTATCAACTCTATTTTTTCCTTTATCGCCATATTCAATGGATATAAAAAATCGAAATTAGCGGGTTTTTTGCATGCGTTCATTACGGCCTCACCAAGCTCAATCGCACCAGCACCACCTTCCGCCCAGTGATTAGACATTACTGCATCTTCTGCACCTGCACGCAATGCTATTTTGCGCACCAATTCTACTTCAGCATCGGTATCATCTTTGAACCGATTGACTGCCACAACAACTGGCACGCCAAATCGTAGTGCATTTTTTATATGTGTAATCATATTTGCACATCCGATCTCAAGCAATTCTAGATTCTCGGTTTGATAGGTTTCATCTAATGGCTTGCCGGCGCTAACAGCAGGGCCTCCTCCATGCATTTTTAAAGCACGGATTGTTGCAACAAGCACCACAGCATTTGGTATAAGTCCACTATACCGACATTTGATGTCAAAAAACTTCTCCATGCCTATATCAGCACCGAAGCCAGATTCAGTCACCACATACCCATCACGGCCAACCAACTTGAGCGCAATCTGATCTGCAACAATTGATGAATTCCCATGTGCTATATTGGCAAATGGTCCTGCATGCACGAAGGCAGGAGTGCCTTCCAATGTCTGCATCAATGTTGGCATTATCGCATCTCGCATAAGTACAGCTAACGCTCCACCAACACCCAAATCATCAGCAGTTATGGGTACTTCATCTTTATTTGTGCCAATAACCATCCGCCCCAATCTCGCACGCATATCGGCCAAATCGGTAGTCAAAGCTAAGATAGCCATGATTTCGCTGGCAACTGTAATATCGAATCCAGTTTGCCTTGTTTTCCCTTTTTCCTTGGGACCTTCTCCAACAGTAACACGACGTAAAAACCTGTCATTTACGTCTAAAACACGTTGCCAGGTAATGCTATCGGGATCAATATCTAACCGCACAAACCTTCTACGTTCTTCTTCGGTCAATTCATCAGGATCCATTTTGTCAATCCCAAGTTTTTTAAGTCTCCTCAACATAACAGATGAAAACTTTCGTACACCTTCCCCATCAGATGGGCACAATCTACCGAATAATGCATCATCGGTTTGCGTTGACTCATGAAACATTCGTGCGTCTATAGCTGCAGCCAATAGATTATTTGCCGCAGTGATAGCGTGTATATCTCCGGTCATATGTAAATTGAATTCTTCCATGGGAATTACTTGACTGTATCCTCCACCGGCAGCTCCACCTTTGATGCCAAATGTAGGCCCCTGACTAGGCTGCCGAATGCAGGTAATCACTTTCCTGCCTAGATGAGCACCAAGAGCCTGACACAAACCTACGGTGGTTGTAGTCTTACCTTCTCCTAGAGGAGTAGGAGTGATAGCGGTAACGTCTATATAATTCCCGTTTATTTTATTCGACAATCGCTCTCTGACACTAAGCTTCACCTTGGCTTTATAGTGACCATATGACACTAATTCATCTAACTCTAAACCAATATCAGCAGCAATATCAGTAATAGGTAAGGGATCAACAGCTTGAGCAATATCAATATCGCTAGGCACAGGTGATAATAATTCAGATAATTTTCTTTTCATATACTTCCCCACTTGTTTAATATATCAGCACAAAAAACGGATTTTGGGGCAGACCCTACCATCTGCCTCGATCCAATCTTACTGAACGATCTGGTAAAAGTTCCTTGTC
>CAWWAV010000245.1:0-2430 GCA_963934935.1 uncultured Anaerolineales bacterium | reverse complement strand
GAATAGCATCTTCAACAAACTGTGCTCGATTGTAAGATGCAATGACAACACTAACTAAAGGACAAGAAACCATTGATAGTATTATTAACTATTTAATCACCGAGCGCATCAATGTACACGGATTCGGTACCACGAACCATTTTTTCTATACTAAACTTAGTATCAATTCTCTTCTTGCCCATCAGTCCCATTTCCTCTGCTTGTGTAGGATTATCAAGGACTCTAATTAGCGCCTCTGCCAACTTGTTAGCATTGCGCAATGGAACCAATACACCTGTCTCACCATCAATTACAGTTGAAGGAATACCACCCACGGGTGTAGACACCACTGGCAGCCTTGCGGCAAAAGCCTCCATCACAGCCATACATAATCCCTCAAACAAAGACGGCATAACAAAAATGTCGCATGCATTTAATATCCTAGAAATATCAGATCTATGACCAGCAAACACGCATCTTTCAGAAACGCCAACATTGTCTGCTCTTAGTAGCAGCTGCTCTTTTAAATCTCCATCCCCCACTATTAATAATGTTACTTTATCATAGGCGCTCAAAACAATCTTAGCTGCATCAATAAGATATTTATGTCCCTTCTGCGGAACAAGTCGAGCAACATTTACAATAATTTGATGATCGTGCGGTATACCAAACTCGTCATATACATCTTGTTTATCATGCTCATCATCAAACAATGACGTATCTATACCGTAAGGTATCACTTTTTTATCCCAGTTGGCCATTCCATCCAATCTCATTCCAGTACAACAATCTTCCTGTGACGTAAAAATTACCTTAGTATGTCCTGCAAAAGCAAATCGCTCTAGCATTTTGCCTGCCCATCCATAGTTCCGGTTGAGCTCCGGAGTATGATGAGTCATTATTATGTCTGCTTCTCCATACATGCGTCCCGCTATCATGCCTACCACTGCCGGATCATTGTAATGAATTAAATCAGGCTTTATATTAGATAAACGCTTATTTATCAACGGAATTAGCTGCAAAACATTCCCGCTTGATACATTTTCTGGCAAACAATGCAGCTTTACATCTAAGTCTCCAAGTAATGCAAACTCCTGGATTTGTGGCACATCTGGATACATGACATGGACTTTAAACCTACTACGATCTAACTCCTGGGCTAAAGTACATATGTATCTTTCAGTAAGACCAAAAGTTGTGTTTTGTTGGAAATAAAGTATGTCCTTTGTCATAAGATTTTGATGATCATAGCAGTGTTACGTATAGGGGCCTTCATGATACTTTCTACCTCACAATAGAGTACTATATAATTCACACGTGTCACCCACCATACGCTCAACATTAAATTCCCGAAAAGCGCGTTTCTGACCTTTGGTACCCATATCTCTCATAAGATTTCGGTCATCCAACATTCTAACTAGTGCCTGTTCCAATCCTGATGCTGATGCAGGCTCTACTAAGAATCCAGTTTCACCTTCAATCACTGCTTCAGGTATTCCCCCAACTCTTGTAGCAACTACTGGCAATCCAGCAGCCATTGCTTCCGGAACTACAAAAGGCAGTCCTTCCGACAGTGAGGGTAAAACTAACATATCGGAAATAGCCAATATGCTAGGTACTTCTTCTTGCCATCCAACGAACAAAACCTTATCCACAATATTATTTTCGCGTACTTGATTCTCAAACTGATTTTTTAATTCACCATCACCTACTAATGCAACTATGATATTTGGATGATGCTTAACAATATTGGGCAGCGCCTCTAATAGATATCTATGGCCTTTTATTTCCTCAAGATATCCAACAACAGTGATAAGCACTGTACTATTGTCCACTCCCCATTTCCGTCGAAAGTCGATTGCATTTTCAACATTTGCAAATCTATCCGTTTCTATCATATTTCTAATCACTTTTAATTTATATGCTGGATAGAACCCGTTAGATATTATCCTGTGTTTATTTATTTCACTTACAGAAATGGCTTTGTGCACGGAATTGCAGGAAAAATTATGTCTATATCGTCGTAATATTCCGGATATCCCCTGAAATATATTCTTTTCAATTTTTTCTGGGAAGGACTGATAAGTAACCACACGAGCGTGTATACTCGCAAATTTCGCAGCTAAAATACCGTATTCACATGAATTCCACCAGGGCAAAACAAAATGTGCCAAATCAGGCTTGATAGTGGAGAAATAGTTATAAGCAGTCTTTAGTCTAAGCATAACATTTCCAGACTGCGGAGAAATATCTACATTGTCAACTATAATATTATTGGTCGCCATAAATTCCCGCACATCTTCAGTGCGTTTAGAATATGGTATAGCAACACGTACCTCAAACCCACAATCGCGAACCCTCGGAGCCAAAAGCTTCAAGTAGTTAGAGGTGCCACCAATTTGCAATTGATCTCCCCTATAGTCCATCATAAAAATAATGCTGCGATTCATA
>CAWWAV010000244.1:0-2431 GCA_963934935.1 uncultured Anaerolineales bacterium | reverse complement strand
AACCACAACTCAAAGTATACAAATGGAAAAATGCCACCAAATCATTGCCCTGACAAATGCAACCTGATACATATGTTTCCAGAGCAATATATAACAATACTAACCATGACCCAAACCAATGCACAATAAATTGACAGCAAATATATGCATTGAAGCGTCTCCAGCGACACAAAATCAGGCAGGCCTAGGACGTTACACACTAAATTTAATTAAGAACTTGTTGCTCTGCGATAGTGAATTCAATTATTCATTGTCATATAACGACAGAACCAATGCAATTATTCCAACAGAATTAACACAAATTAAGCATTACTCCTCAGGATTGACCAACAATTGGTGGAGACTGCTGAATGCCCTAACTTACACAAACAAAAACTTGATCAGCTCTTATTACCAAGGAGTAGATATATTTCACAGTACTGGACACTTACTACCAAAACTGAACAATGTGCGTACTGTCTTTACACTACATGACTTAATACCACTCCTCTATCCTGCCTATCACAAACCCCTAAACAGAATATTCCTTAGCATAATGATGCCATTATTTCTGCAAACCGCAGACGCTATTATTTCCGTTTCAAACAATACTAAAGCTGATGCTATAAAACATACAAATACGGATCCATCAAAGATTGTGGTGATACCCGAGGCAGTCAGCCCATCCTTTCACAATATTACCAACGAACAGCACTTAACATATGTGCGAAATAAGTACAAGCTGCCAGAAAGATTCGTATTATGTGTCAGCACCATAGAACCTCGCAAGAATCATACAACTTTATTAAGTGCCTTCGAAAGGCTTCACAAAGATCATCCTAATTTAGTACTAGCCTTAGCTGGACGACTAGGCTGGTTATATGAGCCAATCCTTAAGCAAATAGAAAACTCCAGTGCTCGTCACAACGTGCGGTTACTAGGACAGGTACCTGATAAAGATTTGCCTGCATTGCTTTCAGCAGCGACAATTTTTGCATTCCCATCAGTATATGAAGGTTTTGGCTTACCACCACTAGAAGCAATGTCATGTTCAACACCAGTTGTATGTTCAAACACCTCAAGCCTACCAGAAGTAGTTGGTGAAGCTGCATTAATGTGTGACCCTTTTGTAGTCGAAACTTGGCATACACAACTAAATAAATTACTACTAGATAGATCACTACAAGAAAAATATAGCCAAATTGGTCTCTCACACTCTAAGAAATTCAGTTGGAGTGCTGTAGCAATGGCAACCTCACAACTCTACGAAACACTTCTTAGATAAAACATAATCTCAATATACTTCGCTTACAAATAATCTATATAGAATATGTATAATAAATAGATGGATCATCTAATATAGGAACCGCACAATGACTATCCGTAACATACGCCAGGTAATTGAACCTAAAATTGTAATTGAAGGTGCTGGTGTCAGACTTAGAAGGTCAATATCCCCAAATCGAACGAATATATTTGACCCTTTTCTTCTATTTGACCATTTCATTTTTGACTATCCAATCGAAGGCCCAATTTCAGGGTTTCCGATGCATCCACATCGTGGCATTGAAACCGTCACGTATATGCTTGCTGGGTCCACTCATCATCGCGATAGTCTCGGAAACTCTGGAACAATTGGTCCGGGAGACATACAATGGATGACTAGTGGTAGAGGTATATTGCATGAAGAAATGCCGCGACAGGACAAAGACGGACGTGTAAATGGGTTTCAATTATGGGTCAACCTACCTAAATCCCGAAAGATGGTACCACCTCAGTATCAAGAAGTTAATTCGCAATCGATACCTCAAATTAATCATATTGGATTCCACATCAAATTGATAGCCGGGAAGATAGAAAGCACAGAAGGTCCGATTACAGACATTTCTGCCAATCCACTCTACATTGACTTATCACTTGATAGCCACTCAACCTTCACTCAAAACACACCTAACGAAGATACAGTATTTGCTTATATATTCGAAGGAAGATGTAGTTTTTCTAAAGACGGCGAGATAGTTCAAGCAACTAAGTTAGTTCACTTAGATAGAGGCAAACAAGTCAAAATTTATAGTGATACAGGGGTGCGTCTTATACTAGTATCAGGCACACCATTTGGTGAACCAATAGCACCTTACGGACCATTTGTAATGAACACTCAAGAGGAAATTAAACAAGCGCTAAAAGATCTACGTGAAGGGACGTTTGTGAAATAAAAACTATATAGCCGAAGTAGAATGAAATCGTTTGAATTCACACAACAATTCACTAAAATATCTTGATGCTATGTCAGTCAATAACAAACCATACATTCATGTCTATAGTGATACTAGAAAAATCACGGAATTATCGCCCATCCATCTTGCAATTACTCAATATGGTCTAGCAATGCTGGGATATAGCATAACTCAGAAATCCTTTATAACAACTCTGGAACACAAATTTAGCGGCG
>CAWWAV010000243.1:0-2451 GCA_963934935.1 uncultured Anaerolineales bacterium | reverse complement strand
TCTTCAAGCTACGTCGTGGAGTGATTGCGCCTGTGCTGGAATGGAAGAGGTCTAGTTAGATGTTAGGTTTCACTATATCTGTACATAATGGACACTTCAATAAGCATCCTATTTCAATGTACTATTAGAGTTTTTCCTTAATAATTTAGATATGCGAGTTTTCATTTCTGCACCTCATAATAGACCAAGTGGTGGAACCAAGTATTTGAACTTGTTTGTAAATTTATTCAATGACAAGGGCATAACTAGCTACATGGTGCTACCAAAAGAGCCTACTCAATCAGGGTTTCTTAATCAACCGGCACCAGTGATTGATTCAAGTACGATGTTAGAAATGTGTAGTGATGATGATGTGATTATCGATGGTTGGCAATTGGATGAGATTTATGATAGTACACGTATTGCTTCTGCACGCCGCAAAATCTTTTGGCATCACGGATGTTCGGTACCTATAGGAAAAGGTTATAAAGGAGAGTACGTTTATTCTGCTGAATCGTGTTATACGGACTACTGGAATGTAAGTGGTGCTTGCTCTGACTATATTGCATCCGAATATGGTGTTGAATCTAGTGTTCTTCAGTTGTTTTCTCCTGACAATCCAGAAGAATTGTATTCCAGATCATTAGATTATAAGGATAGGAAAGGCATATTAGTGTTGTGGGCGAGGGGAGCTTGGAGAATTCTAAAAATGTTGCCGAAGATTAGTAGTACCACTGTTACTATTGCATATCCCGGCTATAGTGAGAACACATGGTACGATTTGTTGCGTAGTCATAGATTGTTTATCAGCGTTGACCAAGGAGTGCGTTCTACACCGCTGTGGCAGCGGGCAAAATACAGATTGTTTGGCAAAGAAAATAATTATTGGAAGGTTCCTTCATCGCGCTTACTGGGTTTCCCAACCCCTCCATTTGAGGCAGCTCTGTGTGGGTGTGCTGTGGTTGGGGCACCTATGGGGGGTGGTTTAGAATGGATGACTAAAGAAAATTGTTATTTGGCTGAAGACTTGAATCTTGGGTCACTCTTAGATCAGGTGACTCTGGCGCTTTCTGCAAGTGATCAACAACTAGAAAGTAAGGCACGTTCGGCATTTGAGTCTGTGCGAAGTTTTGACAGAGAGAAAGCTTGGACAAAACTCTGTAGTTTGTTATCTATATAATCTAGAAAAACAACAATGGACTATCCTTCTATTTCAATAGTAACACCTTGTTACAATCATGCAAAATTTGTTGGGAGGACTATTAACTCTGTCTTATCTCAGAATTATCCTAACTTGGAGTATTTAGTCATTAATGATGGTAGTACAGATGATAGCGATGCGGTCATACAGAAATACAAGCATGAATTGCATCATTATGAGACATGGCCTGGTTACCGTACTGGTCCGGCTCCGGCAATAAATAAAGGTTTTTTGCTCTCTAGTGGGGACATTATGGGATGGCTAAATAGTGACGATTTGTTGATCCCGAACAGTTTGTTTGTAGTTGCAGAGATATTTGCTCAGTTTCCGGAAATTGATTGGTTAACAGGAGTAGCAACAACTATTGATATAGAAGATAGATATATACGTTCCAGAAAATATAACAAAAACTTGTATGATTATCTGATTGGTGATTGGGCTGTCATCCAGCAGGAATCTACATTCTGGCGACGGAGTCTCTGGGATGCTGCGGGCGCAGGTCTCGACGAAAATCTATCAATTGCATTTGATTCTGATCTTTGGAGTCGCTTTTTTTTGCATGCACAGCATTTTCATGTCGATTGTCCGTTGGGTGCTTATCGAAAAGTGCCAAGTAGTACAAGCATAAGGAAAGCACAGGATTTCGCCGACGTTACCGACAAATCTATTGGTAAATTGAGAGACAAAGTTCCCAAAAATGTTTTGAGGAAGTGTTTGCATTACCGTATTTTCAAATGGATATTGCGTACAATTGGAAGCCCTCGCTTGATAAATATAATAGGAAGCATTTTTGGTAATGAAAGTTTTGCATACAAGTCAATTACGTATATGCCTATGCATTCAAAATGGCGTATTTATTCAGAATGGTGAAACAGTACTGATGGCTTGGCATAATAGATGAGTCGGGATGCTATTTCAGTTGTGATGCCAGCCCGTAATGCATCTTTAACTATTGCAGATGCTATTAATTCTATTTTGCACCAAACTTATTCAAATTTAGAACTTATTATTGTTGACGATAACAGCGAGGACAACACATTTCAAATTGCCAGTATGTTTGCATCAGAAAACGAACATGTAAAAGTGTTTGCGATGCCTTTTGATGATCCAGACAGATATAGTATTAATATGTTGAATGTGAATGCTGGATGGTCCGCACGCAATTTTGGTATGGAAAGATCTTCAGGTGATTGGATAACTTTTCAGGATGCAGATGATGCATCTTTACTAAATCGGCTTGATGTACAACATGATTTTGCTACAAGGTATAA
>CAWWAV010000242.1:0-2451 GCA_963934935.1 uncultured Anaerolineales bacterium | reverse complement strand
AATTACTATTTTTGCCTACCAAAAAGCCATACTGCCGGTATCAAAAATAGAATAGCAAAAGACACCATTATTATCACATTATAAGTCAGTGGATTTAAAGCTATTGTATGCATTAGATCCGGAGGCACTAGTGCTCGAAGCGATACTTGTCTCAATGGATCTACACCATAAGTGACTGGGTCTAACTTTGATAGCACTTCCATCCAAATAGGGATACCACGTAATGGGAAAAAGGCCCCTGAAAGAAAAAACATAGGTAGTAGCACAAAATTCATCATCATATGGAAACCTTCCATAGATGTTTGTCTTGCAGCTATGAGAATTCCAAGAGCTGTCATCATAACTGCAAGCAAAATCATTAAGCCAATCAAGGTAACTATTTGGGATATTGATAGATCAACACCCAAAACAGGAGCCAGAAACAACACAATCAAACCTTGGAACAACGACACTGTACTGCCACCTGCTACCTTTCCCAAAGCGACTGCCACCCTAGAAACTGGAGCTACCATAACTTCTTTCAGAAATCCAAATTCACGATCCCAGACTATCGAAACTGCTGAAAACACTGAGGTGAAAAGCACAGTCATTGTCAAAACTCCAGGAAACATGAATTGCTTAAAATCGATTCTACCTCCACCCATCTCTGCCATAGCTGGAGACAACCCACTGCCGAACACGAAAAGATAGACTACTGGCATTCCTAAAGATGAAAACATGCGAACCCGGTCGCGTTTGAAACGGACAACATCACGGTACCAGATTGTGTAAGCACCTCTAATATTTCGTTTTATATTATTCATAATGTTTATGCTTGGTTTGTCTAGCGACCTCTCCATCTGCGCATCCCACTACGAACTTTTTCCTTATCTCCAGAATTGTGATCACGCATAGCATGACCAGTAAGTTTCACGAATACATCCTCAAGAGTAGGACGCCGTAAGTATACACTTTTCACTGCTATAGTTCCTTGTGCCTGATCAGTAAGAACTGACATCATTTCAGGAATAAATTGATCCCCGCGATCTGTTTCCATTATAAGTTCATTTTCAGGTCCTATTCGAGTATCGAGACCATGTGATTTGCGCAATCTTCGCGACGCTTGCTCGTTGTCATCTGTAATTGCCATAATAATATCGCCACCAACCATCGCCTTAAGGGCTTTCGGTGTGTCAAGACCAACGATTTTTCCATTATCTATAATGGCTATCCGATCACAATGTTCTGCTTCCTCCATATAGTGAGTTGTCATGAACATCGTAACACCCTGGCGCTCACGCAAGGTTATAAGATAATCCCAAATGTGTCGTCGTGTCTGCGGGTCCAGACCCAGTGTAGGTTCGTCCAAAAATAATACCTGAGGGTTATGTAACAACCCACGAGCAATTTCTAAGCGACGCTTCATGCCACCTGAATAATTCTGGACTACTTCCTCTTCACGACCGGCTAGTTCAACCATGTCTAGTAACTTAGCCGACTTATCAGAGAAATCATCTGAAGACAGTCCGTATAGCATTCCATGAAACAAAAGATTCTCACGCCCAGTCAGCTTGTCGTCCAAGCTAGGATCCTGAAAAATCATGCCTATCGACTGTCGTACCAGTGCCTGCTGCTTACCAACATCATACCCATTCACTAATGCCCTGCCAGATGTTGGTCGAAGAAGAGTACACAACATGTTTATAGTAGTGGTCTTACCAGCGCCGTTAGGTCCTAGAAAACCAAATATTTCCCCTGATTCTACGTTAAAGCTAATATCGTCTACAGCAACATTTTTGCCAAAGTGACGTACAAGTTGTTCTACTTTTATAGAATGCATTTGATATAGCTCTAGGCAACAGATTTTAGTAGTACTACTGGAATTTGTCGCTCTGTCCGTTCTTTGTATCGCTGCAACCAAGGAAATTGTAATCCAAGTCGCTTGCTCTCACTTCCTTGTGTGATAATCGCGAACACATCGATAGTCCTGTCACCAACTTCCATGCTGGCTCCCGGATCACTTACAATATTCAAAAACCAAGCAGGATGCCAATCTCTACCACCATTTGAGGCGACCACAGCATAATTGTCTCCATCCTTCACAGCTCCTAAAGGTACAGTATGCATACGACCAGTTTTCCTGCCAGTAGTAGTTAGAAGAAGTACAGGTCTTCCCTGCACCGAACCCAAAAGACGTCCTTTAGAGTAACGATACACAAATATGTGAATTTTCATCAGTATTCGAATAATTGGTCTACTCAACAGTACTCTAGTCAACATGAAGAAATAACCAAGGGACGGTCCCTAGCAATGATGTAATCGCACTGATTTTTATAGGCCCTAGACCTTCAAGTACGACTCTAGATTCCTTTTTCAAAGCTCACCAAGTATACTTCATATTAGCCTACACAATATGCATCGGCACATAGTAAGTCGCACCATAAAGATATTTGCACAAATATACATCATATG
>CAWWAV010000241.1:0-2462 GCA_963934935.1 uncultured Anaerolineales bacterium | reverse complement strand
CCCATTTGCCAAAAGAATTTCATTAATCCTCCGCACACAAGTGCAAAGATTGCTAGATTAATTGGCGTGATCATATTTTCTCCATTATCAAATAAGTTTTGTGGGTTTCATCTTGTGTCAGACGAATGCGTTTGGCTCGGTTGTATGTTCAAAGCTACTACAATCAGTATATTACCTATTATGGTGTATACGGCAATCATTAAACAGGCGGCATCCATGGTGAATCCGTTATCAAGGAGTAGACCGATGATTACAGGACCTATTGCTGAAGCCAACACGGATATTGCCATCATAAGACTTTTGACTGAGCCTATGTTTTTTACTCCATAGAGTTCAGCCCATAGGGCTGATGATGATGTGTGAGCGTAACCTACGTTCAACCCTAGGAATACCATGTAGGGTAATACAAATAGATAGTGATCAAACATGCCAATTGTTAGTGCAGCTAAAGTTAAAGGCACTAATTTATATTTTGATACTTGTCTAGCACTAAATCTATCGATCAGTGATCCTGCACTCAGCATTGCTACCATACTGGTAGCAGCATATAACACATAATTTCCTGTGATCCAGCTAGCATCCCATCCCTTATATTCTGCAATGTTGAGATGATGGAAAAAGAAAGCAGTTATAACCATAGACGTTGCTAGGGTTCCAGGCAACAAAAGGTAAAATCTTACATCGCGCAACACCTGACTACGGGTCCAGTCTAGGACACCCGTACTTGTTTGGTTTGTGACTGCTTCCAATTCTCGGAGATGTGTTGCATGTGTTTTCTCATGTCCCTGTAGAAGCCAAAATACTATAGGGATACTTATAGCTCCCAGGATAATTGCGGTACTCCCATACGTCCAGCGCCACCCATAAACAGCAATTGCGGCCACTGCCACAACAGGCAAAGTTGCCTCCGCAACTGACTGACCTAGAGATGCTAAAGCAAGTGCACTGCCACGCCCTTTGGCAAAATATCGTGCCATGCTGGTTATACCGGTATGTGAAGCAAGCGCTTGCCCAGATTGTCTAAGCAAGAAAATGCCAAAGCATAGGGAAACCGGCCCTCTTACTGTTGGCATGAATAGGCAAGCAGCAATCATGAAGACACATACTACTAGACTGAAGTTGCGTAATTTGAAACGGTCGACCAGAGGACCGCTCCACAACATAGTTATTGCACTTATTAAAGTGCCTATCATGTAGATTGTGCTCCAAGCGGTATGGCTAAGGTCAAACTCCAACTGGATTTGAGGCCCAAATACTCCAATAAAAAATGTCTGCCCAACACTTGAACAAAACACCATCATAAATCCGAATCCCAACAAGCGTGGATTAGTTAATAATAAACGTTTATAAGTTCCAATCATTTTTAAGTTAAATACAGACTAATTGGGTGTGTAAGAGAGACTGGAAGACAACCAGCGTTCTAGATCAGTCACTTCAATATTCTTGCGCTTGGCAAGACTACTGATTTGACCTCTAGTGATTTTACCTGTGCTGAAATAACGAGCGTCTGGATGGGAAAAATACCAACCACTTACGCTTGCAGCGGGTGACATTGCATAATTGTCTGTTAGGCTGACATTGACGTTCTTATTTACATCAAGTAGCTCAAACAGTTTGGTCTTTTCTGTGTGGTCTGGACAGGCAGGGTATCCAGGTGCAGGGCGGATACCCAGATATTTTTCGCGGATCAATTCTACATTAGTCAATGATTCGTCTGGACTATATCCCCAGATGTCCATTCTTGTTTTTTTGTGAAGCTGTTCTGCCAGAGATTCGGCTAATCTATCTGCTAATGCTTTGATCATTATAGATGAGTAGTCATCACCCATATCCAAGTAGGATTGTGACAGTTCTTCAGCTCCCAAACCTGTTGTTAACGCAAAACCGCCGACATAATCACGGATACCAGTTGTTTTTGGCGCTACATAATCTGCCAAGCTAGATAGTACTGCATCTTCATTTTTGTGATTTTGTTGTCGAATGTGACAAAGTGTAGTTAGTAGTTTGTTTGGATCGTCGTTGCTGTATATTTCGATGTCATCGTGGTTCACTTGATTAGCAGGCCAAATACCAACAACTGCTTTTGCTGTTAGAAGTTTTTTGCTGATTATCTCATTTAGCAATTCTTGTGCATCATCAAACAATTGTCTTGCTTGATTTCCCACTATTTCATTCTCAAAGATTTTTGGGTATTTTCCTGACAATTCCCAGCTAGTAAAGAACGGAGTCCAATCAATCGTCTCTATGAGATCTTTGAGTGGATAGTCGTCAAATACTTGTATACCTAGTTTGCGCGGAGCAGGGGGAACATATGACTCCCAGTCTATTGTTGGTCCTTTAGTTTTAGCAATTTCGTAGCTAAGATAATTTTGACCAGAGCGTCGTTTTTCATTCCTTTCCCTGACGCCTTTATATTCATCTTTTATACTGGAGATATATGTAGCACGTTTCTCGTCACTTAA
>CAWWAV010000240.1:0-2483 GCA_963934935.1 uncultured Anaerolineales bacterium | reverse complement strand
GTAAAATCAGTTGGTGTAATGGGTGACGCAAGATCATACGAAGAAGTTGTAGCACTTCGAGCAGTAGTGACTGATGATTTCATGACAGCTGATTGGGCACAACTACCATATGAAATTCTTGCCAAGATATCTAGTCGGATAATCAACGAAGTCCGTGGTGTCAACAGAGTGGTTTATGATATAAGCACTAAACCCCCTGCAACAATAGAGTGGGAATAATTACATAATTTGCGAATTTGTCTGCCTATGCAGAAATTGACCGAATCCTGCTTTTCCTAGCCATTTACCCCTATCAACCAACAAATGACCGCGTAAATACACTTGTAGTGGATAGCCTTCCACTTCAATCCCTTCCCACAAATCATGGTCTGTTCGCATATGCGAACTTGTTACACTAATCGTATGTTTGAGACTCGGATCCCACAACACAATATCAGCATCAGATCCTGGCAACAATGTACCCTTGCGCGGATACAAACCAAATATGCGAGCAGGGTTTCCAGCTGTTAATTCAACAAATCTTTGCACAGACAACTTTCCTGTAGAAACGCCAAAAGTCCACAGTAAAGACATTCTATGCTCTATAGTAGGCACGCCATTAGGTATCCGTGTAAAATCAGATTTGCCTAACTCTTTGCCAGGTATGGCCAATTGCTGTCCATCGTATTCAATTGCCGTATCACCATCGGCAAAAAACGGACAATGATCTGTACCAACAGTTTGTATACTCCCATCTGACAATCCTTCCCAAAGGGCATCATTGTCCTCAATAGTACGGAGTGGGGGCGAACACACCCAGTTCGCTCCATCAGGTCTCAATAGATCTTCCTGGGTAAAGAATAGATATTGAGGACAGGTTTCCCCCATAACATGTACTCCTCGTTTGCGCGCAGTATTTATCTCATTGAGCAGCCCTGCAGTCGTAACATGAACAACATATAGACTAGCTTTACTATTCTCAGCTATTCCTATTGCGCGCCTTCCTGCAATTGCTTCCCCATGTGCAGGCCGTGTGCGCGCATGCCATATTGGATCTGTATAACCATCTGACACCGCTCTAGCAACCAACCGATCAATCTCATCACCATCCTCAATATGTATCATAACCAACATACCATTTTCTCTAGTGATATTAAGTACTTTTGAGATTTCTTCATCAGATATACGAAGCCGATCATTATAAGCCGTAAAAACTTTAAGTGTAGTTAATCCCTGCGAAGGTAGACCAGCTATCTCACTTGCTACATCTTCCGAGAAATCTGTCACATTTACATGGAAAGAGTAATCCACGGCTGCCATTTGGGCTGCCTGAGAGTGGGATACATCAATAGATCGTTGCAATGAACATCCAGGAGACTGCGAAGTAAAGTCCATCACCGTAGTAGTACCGCCAAAAGCAGCAGCTCTGTGACCAGTGAAGTGATTGTCTGCACTTATAGTATCAAACATAGGAAGAGAGAAATGCGCATGAGGTTCAACCCCACCTGGAAGCAAAATTAGACCAGTACAATCTACTACTTTAGCATCTAATACTGGCAAATCTGTGCCTACAGACATTATTTTTTCATCCGTTACTAATATGTCAGATATTATTGTTTCGGTTTCGGTAGCAATAGCACCACCACGAAAAATTGTATTCATAAAATATTTAACACCTCTGCTAAATAAACCAACTGATACTTTGACTTTTCAGGTGTAAAATGTAATACTCCATAGCCATTAGATTTTACACCTGGTGGTATAACAGTCGTATAATAGAATAGATAGTGGAATAATAGACTAATGAATAATTTTCTGCAATTCATATTAGCGCTTACAGTAATCGTAACTTTTACAAAAGTCGGCGGATATTTCAGCGTGCGGTTGAAACAACCTGCAGTGGTTGGAGAACTGCTTGCAGGAATAGCCTTGGGTCCTACAGTGCTAAACATGATGCAGTGGAGCATGTTTACTGACCAGCATTTAGGTGAATTTATAGCCCACCTCGGAGAATTCGGTGTAATTCTTCTAATGTTACTTGCAGGAATGCACCTGCATTTGGAAGATCTAGTTGATTCAAGTAAAGTAGCAGGATTATCTGGCACCCTAGGTGTTATCACTCCTCTAATGATGGGTTGGGGCATATGCGTACTTTTTGGAATGCCTAGCCGCACATCAGTATTTATTGGCCTGATACTGGCAGCAACTAGCGTAAGCATATCAGCACAGACTCTAATGGAACTGGGGATATTACGCAGCAAAGTTGGCGTAGCTATGATGGGTGCAGCTGTAATTGACGACGTATTAGTACTATTGGGACTGTCAATATTTACTGCATTAACTGGCAGCCAATCTACTGTTGGGGTCACAGTAATATTCACGATATTACTACAGATGGTGGGATTTTTTACAATTAGTATTGCGGCTGGAATATTCTTGCTTCCAAAACTGACAAATTGGATTGATGGCCTACATTTAAATCAAGGAATATATCTATACACACT
>CAWWAV010000239.1:0-2491 GCA_963934935.1 uncultured Anaerolineales bacterium | reverse complement strand
CAGCAAGGTTTAATCCATAATGGTTAATTAGTAATGTGGAGTGCTCCCGCCACATCTCCCAGCCTTGGGCGGATACATTTTCTAGTATTTTCTTACCCAATTCACCCGGAAAAGGTTGTTTATCTAAACCGGGTAATTCACGACCTAGTTTCACACAATGAACAGTTTCAGGCATAGACACTCCTCTCTTCGAATTCTATACTTTGGAACACAAAGCTCTTTTTCCATAAAGCCATTGTTGGCTTTAATAGAAGCTAATCAACATATCACAGGTGTAGTGTTGCCGGTGCTACCACCAAATCATTCTTTGCACAGCAACCAGATAGTTTTGAACACCAACACTAATGATACCATTATTGACTATGCACGCAAACATGCATTGCCAATGTGGAACCCAAGCACCTTGCCATCCACTGTGGAATTCGACGTTATTGTCGTAGCATGCTTCCCTAATAGACTGCCGGATCATCTGCTGGACCGAGCACAACTAGCTTCTGTCAACATCCATCCATCCATGTTACCTGGATACCGAGGACCAGCGCCACTTTTTTGGCAATTGCGTGATGGACTACGTGTAGTTGGTGTCACATTACATCACATGAACTCCTCGATTGACTCCGGTGATATAGTTTCTCAAATGGAGATAGAACTGCCTTTGGGAATATCAGGACCTAAAGCTGATCAACTACTGTCCAAATCTGGTGCAGACCTATTGTTAGAGGCATTACAAAATAATGTGTTTGGTCGAAAACCACAAACTGGCAAAGGGTCGTATCAATCCTGGCCTGATGTAAAAGACTGGTGCATACCCACTACCTGGCCTGTGGTAAGGGCCTTCAACTTTATTAAAGGTGTTGAGAATTGGGGAATTCCATTTACATTGCTGACAGATAAGCATCCAGTAAAAGTTTGGTCAGCACTAGGATTCAGCTATGAAACAAGTATGGTGGGTTATAGACGCACCAATCAAAATGGTCAAAACGAAGTCGGATTTTCGGATGGATGGTTACAATTTTGATAAAATTATACTAAAGGAGTTGAAATATATGCATTTGTACTTAATAAGACATTGTCAATCCAGCAATAATGCAGTGTTGGACAAAAAGCAATCATCTGACGAAAATATTCCGGGTGGTGCTTGGCTAGATGAAATGGTTCCAGACCCACCACTGACTGAGAAAGGAAACAAACAAGGTAAGTTGCTAGCACGTTTTCTTTCCGAACATGGACATTCAAATACTAGTCACAACCAACCTCATGATACGCAAAATACATCTGGATTTCACATATCACACATATATTGTAGCTTGATGACAAGATCAATTGTCACAGCACAGTATATCAGTCAAGAGTTGCAAATCCCACTGGTTGTCTGGCAGGACATACATGAATGTGGTGGAGTGTTTACTAAGGATACTGACACTGGAGAACGTATCGGAGTGCCAGGGCCAAACTACGAACATTTTAGGTCAACATATCCTGATCTGGTGATCCCAGAAAAGATAGATCCCAACGGATGGTGGAACCGACCCACTGAAAACCTAGATGACATACAAAAACGTGCACAGATGGTTCATAACCAGATTTTAGAACGTCACGCTGGTACGAACCATCGAGTAGCTATGATCACGCATGTTGGTTTCTATCATCACTTGCTGTCATCAATACTCGATGTTCCTAAGTCAGATGAACGTGACTTATGGTTCCATCTCAACAATGCATCTATTAGCCACATTGACTTTAACGCAGAGGGTACTAGGGTAAATTACCTCAACCGTGCAGATCATATGCCTATAGAACTAATTACTTAAGAAATCTTCCTGTTAACATCCTCATTCCATTTAATGTGACGAATAAAGTAGCTCCTACATCTGCTAGCACAGCCATCCACAAAGTAGCCACTCCAAAGATCGCTGTAATCATAAACGCTGCTTTCAGGATTAATGAAATAGCTACATTGAAACGTATAGTTCTTAAAGTCCATTGACTATGACGTATTATTGCAGGAATCATACTTATTTGATCTCGCATTAGAGCTACATCCGCTGTTTCTAGAGCTTGTGCAGTTCCTATACCACCCATAGCTATACCCACATCGGCTACAGCCAAAGCGGGCGCATCATTGACCCCATCACCTACCATAGCGACAACACCATACTTTTTACCTAGCTCTCCCACAATAGATAGTTTGTCCGCAGGAAGCATATTAGCATGGACTACACTAACTGCAGCGGACTCAGCAATTGCATTTGCTGTACTGAGGTTGTCTCCTGTTAGCATGACGGTCAGAATGCTATCATCTAGCGAATTTAGCGCCTCGGGCACATCAATGCGCAACGGATCCATGAAAGCCATATAACCCATTGTATGACCATTTTCACCTACTAAGATAACTGAATAACCAGATTTCTCAGCAACACTTACTTGTTGACAAAACTCTATATCGTGTTGTACTTCATTGTCAAAATAATCGTGGCTACCCACAACAATC
>CAWWAV010000238.1:0-2497 GCA_963934935.1 uncultured Anaerolineales bacterium | reverse complement strand
TGCAATTAGGTGTGATGCGTCGATATGTTTGTATAAACCTCCTGTGACATTGTGACCTCGTGGCATTAAATGTGTGGTCTTCAAACTGAGCTGACCAGTCATAATTCTGTCTACCATGATATTGGGCATTGGTTATTTTTTGGCATTGTATCTATTTCGCATAATATGTGTGTATTAGTGAATGTCTAGTTCTAATAGGTGCAGCGAATTATTCAAGACATTATTCCCAGTATTATCAACTACATTAAAACGTACTCCTGATGTAGGGTCATATATTCCGATCTGAAGATCGTACTTGGACTCATTGAGCTCGCCAATTGGTATTTGATGAGTGTCAATTATTCTTTCGCCGGGCCGCCATAATCCCATAGGGTAAGTACCTTGGCGTGGAGGTGCATCGTGGCCTAGTATGAAATTATTGGTTTCGTCATATATGTGTATGAATATTACCGCATCTACTAATGATGGCTCTAATGAAATCCAATATAGTGTCAGGCTGATGATATCATCATCTATTATATGAGTGAAGCCAGATAGTGATACAGGTCCCAAATTAGCATTAACGCTTCTAGCAGTCGTCGGCATGTTTAGCGTGCCTTTGGTTGTAATAGCCAAGCGGTCAATGATAGCCTCTCCGATGCGATTGTCTGTCTGTTTGTCGTAGACTGCAATTAACAAATCGAGCGCAATTGGGGTTGTTAGCGTTGTTGGTGCAAATAATAGGTACTCATCACGTATAATGCTGTTTGTTCCCCAAGATTTTGTAGTGTGATAAGGAAATGATGATCCACCAAGTTTGTGATCAGTTTGTGTAATTTTATTGCCATTTTGATCTAGCAGTTGAATTGATCCATGGTAATCGGTAAGGATAGGGTCGTTAATAGACCAGTAAAGATTAATAAAGAGAGGCTCTCCAGGTTCAACGGCACTAATATTATTATGTGATTGTAGAGACAACTTGCTTCCAAACGGTATGTTGTCGGCAATACTGTCTTTAGGTACATGTGTTTCAATCGGTCGAGGAACGCTGTTGTCAGCAATATAGGGCAGTGCCAGGAGTAATGTACCGCCAATAGTTAGTGTGCCTATCGATTTGAAGATTAGTAGAGTGTCTCTACTAATTATTCTCTTAGTTGTTTCAGTAAGTGCAAAAGCAGAAAAGACTATCAAGGGCCCATATATTGGCACTCTAAATCTAGAAACAACATGGAACATTACTGTAGTAATGCACAGTACTCCTATCATAGATAGGAGCAGCCATTTTCCTGGTTGATACATATATCTTTGAGTCATAGCTAATTGAATGCCTGTAAATGCTAGTACTACAAGAACGCCAAATCGTAAGGGCAAATATCTTAGTAGTGGTGATATGTTGGTGCCTTCTCTATAGAAATCAACATTATTGGGAATCTCTAAATTGCCCCAATAAAGAGCTGTTTTGCGAGCTGTAAGTCCTAACCAGCGTTGAGGGTTGGTTAGAATGTCATTTGTAGTTTGCTCAATAAAGGTAGTCTTTCCTCTGTTCACTAGTTCATGAGTAGCTAGGAATGCGGGCGAGTATTGTCCTATTCCGGCTGAATGTCGATTATTGCCTAGATATAAAGTGATGGGACCATTGGCAGAAAATAGTTGTAATTGGCCACTATGTTGGTAGTTGTGATAAGTGACTGGCAGAATCGGGATGAATGTTATTACTAGTAGAGCAAGCAGCTTAGAGAATTGAATAGGCAGCTTATATGTAACCAAACGGGACTTAATGGAGATCAATATTAATGGAAGCAATACTAGGAAAGCTGGACGTATGACAGAGGCAATACCTATTAATGCTGCGCAGATAATCCAGTTGGGTTGGGTAGTGGATATACAGTTTTTCGATTTGATGGTTGACCACCATGCGCATAATATCCAAACGGTTAAATGAGCCTCGATTGCGTGAGTTAGCAATTGTGCATCGTAGAAGATTAATGGAGGGAATATTGCCCAAACAATCATTGAAAGACGTGCTGTATTCCTATTAAAAATCTGCTTGCCTAGAAAGTAGACTGCAATTGCGGATAAAGATCCAGAAAGTATTTGGAAACCCTGGAATAATCGTATGTTATCTCCAAGGAGTAGGTGCAATGTACCTAACAACCAAGTGAAGCCTGGCTGTCTGTAGAAATCTATATCTCCAGGCCATAGTCCGCGCATTAAATCTCGCGCGTCAGCTTCATATACTAGCTGATCAGAGCCATTGGGTAGAGCATCAAATCCTATAATGTTGACAATTAGGTCGTTGAGGTATAACAGTCGAAGTGTGAACGCTAACATTACAACTAATATTATGAAAAGCTTCTCATTGCGAGTGCACGAGCGTAAATATCGGAATAATATTGTGCTCAATATGATTCCAATGATAATTGCTACTATCCAGGTCAATAAGTCCTGTAAGTATCGTGTTGCAACGGTAGTTGCTGCACGATTGGCCTGCAAATATGATGGAAACAAATATTTGGCT
>CAWWAV010000237.1:0-2499 GCA_963934935.1 uncultured Anaerolineales bacterium | reverse complement strand
TTTCAGATAACGCCCATATTCCGATGGCATCAAATTAGGAGGTGCTTGCAAATTCATTTCTGGACCAAGGATTATGCGTGCAACTGCCAATGTTCTAATCATCTCATCTACATTTGGCTCAATCGATCCAAACATAGAAGTATTGGGTTTGGCACGAAAATTCTGTACTATAACCTCTTGAATATGACCATATTCCAAATGTAATCGTCGTATGTCAAAAAGAGAGTCTACACGTTCAGCACGAGTCTCACCGATTCCTATTAGTATACCCGTAGTAAAAGGTACACGCAGCTCACCCGCAAAGCGCAAAGTGTTTAATCGCACTAGTGGATGCTTGTCAGGACAACCAAAATGTGGTCCATTTCTTTCGGTCAGACGAACACTAGAACTCTCTAGCATCATACCCATACTAGGACTTACTTGACGTAGAGTATACATTTCTTCATAAGTCAGAGAACCAGGATTAACATGTGGAATAAGATTAGTCTCATTTAGCACAAGTTTGCACATGTCATATAAATAATCTAACATTGTTTCATACCCAAGTTGACTTAGATGTTTTCGGGCAAGTTCATGCGTGAGTTCAGGACGCTCACCCAAACTAAACAGGGCTTCTTTGCATCCATTCTTTTCGCCTGTACGAGCTATTGTAAGTACCTCGTCTGGATTCAATGTTATTGCATCAGGGTGATCAGGTGGTTTTGCAAATGTGCAATATCCGCAACTGTCACGACAAAGAGTAGTAAGGGGAATAAATACTTTACGGGAGTATGTAACGATTTGTCCCTTGGTGTGATTTCGCAATTGACTCGCAACCTCACAAATTGCTGGAACACTGTCCGTTGGAGCTTCAATCAGCTCATATCCATCATATAAGGTTATATTTTTGCCGTTTAAGGCTTTTTCAAGAATATTATGTAAAGAGCTACTCACTTGTTCAATATGCATTAGTTCCGATTTTTGGATATCATTGGTCGAGAGATGACATAGGCAATATTATTGCCTAAGCATCTCCATAGTTGCTATACCAACCTCATAACCCTTGTTGTTCCTACTTTGCGGTTCAGAACGCGCTATGGCAAGTTCTACGGTGGGACAAGTTAATACCCCAAACATTACTGGCACTGTGCTATGTAAAGTGACCTGCATCAACCCCTGAGCAACTGCTTGGGAAATATAATGATAATGATCTGTCTCACCTCTAATCACTGCACCTAAAGCAATCACGCCATCAATATCTTCATACTGTGCTAGTTTAGCAGCAGCTGCAGGCAATTCGAACGCACCAGGCACCCTTAATACTGAAATATTACGGCCATTTACTCCTTTATCTAGCAGCGCTTGGTTACACCCAGAAAGAAGTCCTTCTGATACCTCATTATTAAATTCGCTCAAAGCAATCGCTATATTTGTCAATCTATCAAGTGCCCCAGTTTTGTTTTTTTTGTCTCAAGATATCGTCTATTTTCATCATTTGCTACAACAGTAAGTGCTTTCCTATCAACAATCTCTAGACCATGTCCCTCAAGCCCAACCAATTTCATAGGATTGTTAGTCATGACTATCAATTTTCTGGCTCCGAGATCATAGATGATTTGTGCGCCAACACCATAGTCTCGCAAGTCAGGCGGAAAACCTAACTTAGCATTAGCTTCAACTGTATCTAGACCAGATTCCTGCAGTTTATATGCTTTGATTTTATGCTTCAACCCGATTCCACGGCCTTCCTGCCTCAGATAAACTACGATGCCAGTACCATGTGTAGCTATTGTTTCTAGAGCAGATTCTAGCTGACCACCACAATCACAACGGCGAGAACCAAATACATCACCTGTCAAACACTCTGAATGGATTCGAACTAACACTGGCTCTTCTGCATCAATATTGCCCATTGTAAGTGCCAAGTGGGAGTCGTTATCATAACGATCTTCATACAAATGCAATTCGAATTCTCCAAGTTCTGTAGGCATTGCTATAGTTTCAGTACGCTCAACTAGTTTCTCCTTACTACGACGATAACGAATAAGCTCCTCTATTGTAATCATTATCAGATCATGTTTACTAGCAAAAACTTGCAAATCGTCAAAACGCGCCATAGTACCGTCTTCAGCCATTATTTCACAAATGGTACCACTTGGCTGTAGTCCAGCCATACGACCTAAATCCATGCTAGCCTCGGTATGCCCTGATCTTCTCAATACGCCACCTTCTTTCCCTACAATAGGAAACACATGACCTGGCCGACCTAAATCTTCTGCTACTGCATCTGAAGCAATAAGAGTTCTAATAGTCTGAAAACGGTCATATGCAGATGTACCAGTTGTCGTATTTTTGATAGCATCCACACTGACTGTAAATGCAGTTTTATGCAGGCTCGTATTCCGCCTTTCCATTGGAGACAAATCAAGTGCCAATGCTCTTTCACTAGTAAGAGACACACATATAAGACCTCTTGCCTCCTTAGCCATAAAGTTCACTGCATCCGGAGTCACCAACTCA
>CAWWAV010000236.1:0-2504 GCA_963934935.1 uncultured Anaerolineales bacterium | reverse complement strand
AAAAACCGCTGAATGATCATTTGTATCGATATTAGTATTTTGTTTGTAATCACCAATCTGTATCCGAGCACCTGTTATTGCCAATGGTACTCCAGCAGGCACATCATCCACAAAGGGAATACCAGTAACAGCTGGTACACCTTCACATATGGGTATCTGCAATTCAATTGGCCAACGCCTCAATTCAAACTTATATAATCCATTCCTTTCTGCACGTATTGCCCAATATCCATTATCTTGCAATCCCTCGCGTACATGTACCTGACTATACAACCCTTTTTTTCCATGCCAGGAATGACAGGTGAGTTTAGTATGCTCTTCAGGACCTGATCCAATTACGATATCAGAATATTCATCAAACCTAACTGAAATATCGTTCCACCACATATCGTACTCTTTGAGTAGCTTAGATGTAACCTCAGGATATTGTTCAAATAAGTTGCTAGATTGCCCTGGATCTATATCAACATTGAATAATTCTCGCAATCCTAACCCCCATTGCTCAGTAATCACTAGTCTCCATGATCCCATAATCACTTCCAGATCTTTGTGTTTTTTTGGGTGATCCAATTGTTGATTATGCACAAACAATATTCGCTCGTTGTCCCCAGGTCTCCCATCCATAAGCTGCGGGGACAAATCAATACCATCAAATGAGACTCCGTCCGGATAATTAAGGTCACACATACTTATCAGTGTAGGCATTAGATCAAAATGAGCAGTTACAGAATTTATTTCACGGCCACTGGTTAATCCTCCCGCAGGATAGCGAATGAAGCAGCTATTTCTATGTCCACCGTCATACGCCCAGCATTTCACACCACGCATACCTGCATTGTAACCATCTATACAGAATCCTTCTTCATCCACTGATGCACCTGCAGACGTTCCGTTATCGCCCAAGAAAATAACGATAGTGTTATCTTCTATTCCAAGTTCTACAAGATTTCGATGTAATTTACCAATATTATGGTCGATATTCGTGATCATGCCATAGAATCTTGCACGGTCATATGGAATACCTAGGTCCTGATACGGTGTACTGTAATCCGAGTGAATATTGAAGGGCCCATGCGGAGCGTTAGTTGAAATGTAACAGAAAAACGGGTCCGACTCACTATCTTTTATAAAATTGATTGCTTCATCAAACCAAACGTCTGTACAATACTTATCAAATCGTTCGTATAAACCATTGCGCAAGTATTGAGCATCAAAATAATTGTTGTCCCAATAATCAGGTATTTCCCCTACAACACCGGCACCGAAGGTTAGAACATCATGAAAACCACGATCCTGAGGTCTATAAGGATAATTGTCTCCTAGATGCCATTTCCCAAACATACCAGTACGATAACCAGATGAACTAAACACCTCAGCTAATGTATTCTCATCTTCACGCATAATGTAACGCCCAGTGAGTGTGCTCCACACGCCAGTCCGGGCAGAGTAACGTCCTGTTAGTAGAGCCGCACGCGATGGCGAACACATAGGATCAACATGAAAATCGGTAAGTCGAACAGAATTGCTGTACATATGGTCTAAATTTGGAGTATTAAGCACCGAGTTCCCATGGCAGGCAATATCTCCATAACCCTGGTCATCAGTCAATATAAGTACCACATTTGGTGTCTTTGACATAGCTTCAACCCAATTGATTTAACCTAATTTGGCAATATATTGGTTGTGCTGACATTTTGTAAACATTACCACTAATACCAATATCTTTACTCACACCTTGCGTATAGGTGTACGCTTTACCGCTTTAGTCTATTCCAATCGTAAGATTCCCCACATATCCAAACTTGGCACAGTCACTCGGATACTATTCTTAGATCTAACTAGTTCACAAACTGTGTCCCCATCAGTTCCTAAAGCAATAAGACTTGCATCTGACAAATCTCTACCAAATAATGATGTGTTCATTTCTATTTTGAAGTTTGTTGTCGGTCCACTACTATCTGTACTTGTCTCATAGTTTAGATTCAATAAATGGATCACAGCGGGAGCATCACTATCTTTTGCCTTGTAACGTGGTAAAGCTAGTATATTGTCTGCTCCAATGACCTTGATGGACGGATCATAATCTACTAATAGGGTCTCCATATCACCCGTCCAATCAGTTATAAGTTGACTATATGGACTTAATTGGTCATCTAAGCTGTTGTTATTACCACTAACTAGCCTGAGTATTCTTGAATATTGCTGAAAATCATGTGCAGCCACTTGATCTTCAAACCAAGCATTACCTGAAAACACTAAACGAAATGGTATGTTATTTAGCGCTAAATAGGTACAGACACTCTGATAATCGATTTGACCTGCTATATTATCAAGCTTAGGGGTGGCTGCATCAGCTATATCCTTAGTTGAGTTCCACAACAAACCCATGAATTCCGTGTAATCTATGACAACAGCAACTTGACCAACGGCTTCATAGTCTTCCATTAGATCACTATTACTACTTACAAATTCATATATAGGTTCGTAATCGCCGTGATTGCTAA
>CAWWAV010000235.1:0-2518 GCA_963934935.1 uncultured Anaerolineales bacterium | reverse complement strand
GGCACAAACCCAATAAAATGCACCATGTTTTCCAGCCCTAAAGACGTCACTTGTTTTCTTATCGAAGACATCATCCACCCCTCACGGCCTGCACATACTAAACTCAGATTTGTGTTGCGTTCTCGCAACTCTGCAATAGCTTTGAGTAAAACAACCAAACCTTTTCTGGGATGGAGGGTGCCTACATGTAAAATGTAAGAGTCAGGCAAATTGGGAAATATGTCCTTTTGATCAGGATTTGCGTATAGTTTAGGATCAAAACCAGGATAGACTACTGTGATTTTTTTTGGCTCTATCTGATAATGGTTTATTATATCTTTCTTAGTTGCTTCAGAGTCGGCAATTACGTGACTAGCATGCCGTACATTGTGGCTAGTAGACCACCGTAAATACGCTAACTGCAGTGGTGGATGCATACTTGGATAGTGCATGAATCCGAGGTCGTGTACGGTTACAACCGAAGGTACCGGGCAGTATATAGGAAGAACATGAGCCGGAACAAAAAGTAGGTCAGGTGGGTTGAATGCCAACTCAGCTGATAGCCTTAAGTGGGTCCATGCAATAGGCGATGCCATAACTTTAGATTCAACAAGTGAACTTGTTGAAAAATGGGTTGAAATAGGTCTGTCTCTATAATAAAGTCTCCACAGATAGCTTGTTTTTGCCGTAATTAGAGCTTTGATCATTTGTAACGAGTAGTTTTCAGTGCCCGTTCTTTGTAGCACAGAACTGCGGCTTGCGTCCACACCTATAATTGGCGGTTTCTGCGAGTTTTGTAGGCTGACAGGTCTCATTGATTAAGGTGTTGGGTGTAGAATAGTGGGTGACTGCGTATTGCCCAAGCTTGTTGTTGGCTAATAGTGTAGTTGTCTATGTTGCCGCTATCTTGCCAAAACATATAGTTCGAACTATCTACCTTTAGACATTCATGATCTTCAACTTCTCCGCTCGCGTCTAGGTCGTATATATTTGATGGGCACTCCGGAGTGTCGTCAAATATATCAAATGAACTACCATCTGCCTCTGTAGTGTGCGTTAACCCCATAAAATGAGAGCCTTCATGTACAATAGTTGCCCCCACGTAGCGATAGTCACCATAGTGCTCCTCTAGACTAATAACAACACAAGATGATTGCGATTCTGGCGAAAATGGCATTCCTGGTATCGGCGATATACCTAATACAGGTAAATAATCTTTTTCATTTTCATAATATTCCTGGAACACATCGATCAGTGCAACATTCAGAGCTCTAGAAGTTCCTATGTTTGCGGCTGTTGCTTGGCAAAGTCTGGACAAGCTGGTCTCATCGGTTTGGGCAAACATAACCTTGTCTGTGGGGCTGGAATCAAATAGGTTTAGTTTGCCAAGCTGCATGTTTTGTTGTTCGAGCAAACCGTCAATAGATTCCCTTATTTCTTTTTGCATTCGGTTGCGTTCCCCGGCAATAGTTAGAGATTCGGCAGTACTAAGAACCCAAACATTGATATCGATTGCTTGTAGCTCGTCCGTGAAAAGTGTGTTCGGGCTGACATCGGCGCGAATTATGGTGGCTGCATCACAAATAGGCTGCCCCATTGAGTATAGTTCTATTTCGTAATCTCCACTTAATAGCGGAAACTTTGGGTTGGAAGGGAGCTGTATATTAAACTCTCCTTCAGCGCCGCAAGATCCAGAGTAGTGTGCGTTGTTGGTGCATTCTTCCTCGAGGGAGCTATTTATGTCGTATAGAATAGTGCCGTTGGGTGCTACTAGGCGACTCATTATAATAAGATTGTCTGGTTCAAGTGTGCGAGCAGAAAAAATAACAGACAAGTCATTGGGCTGCACAGACATGCGAATGTTCGAATCTATCCCTAATGGCCCCAAAGGGTTGATGCGCAAATCAGGATAAGAGAGCATAGTGTCTTTAGGTTTTTCAACCAGCATACAGCTTGCTTCGTTAGGCACAAGCCTTTTGTTGTAATCTATGACCTCAAGATTGTTAAATTTGATGATGTCAGCACTGTCCGTTGTCCACCCTACCAGCCCAATACCACCTTGTGACAATATGTCTGTCTCTAGCGAAGTAAGCAATATGTCGTTGGCGAAAAACTGAAAATAATTTCCTTGCATATCCACCCTGATATTTTTAATCGAAAAATACTCATCGGAAAACTGTGGAACATAGCTTGTGAACATTGTGTCCACGTTGTATGAAGTGTTAGGGTCGAGCTCATTGGAAGTAACGCTAAAAACTTTGTAATTTGCTTTTCCGTCGACTGCAAACAAATAATAATTGTTTTCATTATGCATGCGGTATGCGATACCCATCCAGGTATCAGGATGCTCTCCGAAAGATAAGTCCACTGTTACAGATACGTCTTTTGGGAAATGTAATTTGTATTCACTTAGTTGAGTAAACTGGGATTCCATTATGTTCATTCTAAAACTGGAATCAACATATTCGGTTACTAAATTTGTGTAGTCTTCCTCAAGCAATCCACTGGCTTTGTCGCTGAAATCGTCTCGAAAAGGAAC
>CAWWAV010000234.1:0-2521 GCA_963934935.1 uncultured Anaerolineales bacterium | reverse complement strand
AATTTGCAATTGATCTCCCCTATAGTCCATCATAAAAATAATGCTGCGATTCATAGAATTGTTCGACTATTTTGATTGTAAAATAACCAATCTCTTAGCTTAGTATTGCCCCATATCCAATAAACTGAACCTAATAGTACAAGCAACCACGTTATTACATGAGTGATTTCCATACCACCAACAGGAATCTCACCATATAGAAAACTATAAAATACGCGTGCTATAGGAATATGAATGCCGTACTTCAACATTAGTAACGAGCTTCGAAATACGGGCCCACCAGCTGGATACATCAGCACCGGTATATTCAAGCAAAGCCCAATAAATCCTAGCCAAGTAATCATGGTCTTCAAATATAGTGACCTAAAATCAAGCTGAGATATAAGAATAGCGACAAATGGAACAGCTGGAATAAGATATCTAGGCCCACCAGGACCTGGGGTTGAATACCAAGGGTAAAATGACAACATCTCCTCTGTCTGTATCCACAAATGTGTGTACCATGTTGCAAACATCCAGTGCAAAACAATAAGTGTCCAACTAATCACAACCAATCCATTTCTAGCATAAACACCACGGATTGTGAACAACAAACAAATAGATAATGGAAAGTACCAAAGCATTCCCTGGTGCCAACCTAACAAAAACTCTGTAGCAACTTGTAGGAAACTTATATTATCAGGATTACCATACATACCCTTAGATTGAAAATAAGAGAACGGGACATCCATAAATGGATTTCCCAAAGCAATCCACTGATAGATTAATAAAACACCGACACCTGGCAAAAGCCCACATAAAAAACTCAATGTTTTCGTACGATGCCTATAGAAGATATATAACAAACTGCCAAATGTAGTTATAACCGCAGGTATATTAACTAATATAGCTATTCCTAGAAAAAAGCCCGCCCAAAATGCTGGATGTGTCAATTTTCTGCCACGATCTAGACCAATCATAAATAGCCAAGCAAGAGTACATAGAGATGTCTCTACAGCAGTCTGCACATTCGTGCCAGCAGTGAAATAGTAAGCTGCCATACTCCCCCATCCTATACCAATTGTAAGAGCCATCGAAAGCCGTTTTGTTAATCCCAACCACCTTAATATCATCCATAATGATGTAACAAAAATCGCAGCCATCATGGCGTTAATGGCCATCGCAAATACAAGTCCCTGGTACAGAATGACCGCATCATCACCTGATTGTGATTCGATACGTTCCTCTATATTTAGAAACGAAGATACAGCATATATAGGGGATACAAGCAGACCTACACCAGGGTTTATAATTTGGACACGTCTTCCTTGTATCTCATAAGCCTCAACAGTTTCACCATGAACTTTCTCAACACCACTTATGTCAATTGTCTGATTATCAACCAAAGCGAAAGCTAAATACTGAAACCGATTTGTCGCTGTAAAGACACCATGTGACGTAGAATCCATGAATAAAAGACATATGAAATAGACGATTATGAATAGTCTAATAGCAATCCACCTTTCACCCTTACCACGACTTGGCATTTGGATCCGACTCATAATTCGACTCCACTGTTATGACTTAGAATAATAATTATTACAGATATCGTATTTTGCAATGACAATTCAGCACAATTACCGTTCATATAAACTTTGTATAGACTAGAAAGCTGGATAATAGGTAGTCATGATGTCAACCTTCCATTTAGTCGACAATCTCAGTAACATCTGAAAAACTATAAGGGCTTTCATAATAAATCGAAAAGTAACTTTTATCCTGTAACAATGGTAGATTAGCGTCAAAATATGTATTAAAAACGAGTCTGAAAGAGTTAACTGGAGAAATTGAGTCATACAGTTCATCCGCACCACCAGGCAAATGATAAGCATTCAGTATTCCAAACACCTGATCCATATCAAAAAGTTCGTCTAACGCAATGCTTGGATTTGGATCCCAACCAACTGCCCACGCCCAACCATGGTCAGCTTGAACAAGGATAATTGGAGGTGTTGTCTGCTGTACTAGTATGATATCGACTAATTCTACTATTTTTTTGTTAGTATAGATTAGCTGGTTTAGATATGCATCTTGCGCACTCTCAGGAGTCCACCCCTCTTCCGGCTCATTAACATATTCTCCATCAGCACCAAACACATAAGGTGGGTGTGGAGACAAGATATGGGCGTAAACAAAAGTAGGACTTTCATTATCATTAAGTCCTATTTTTGCAATCTGCCTGAACGGAAATAATATACGACCCCTATAATCTTTCCAATCATCCAGCAACGGTTGTAACATTGGATAAATGGGGGTCATCTCAATCAGCAGTGACAAGAATGTATGCTCAGGCCCTCTACTTTTCCAGCTGAAAACCTCATCCGCTATAAGACTTCTATCAGCTCCAGACCATCCAGAATTTATCTGTACATATCTGTATCCTACAGATTTTAGTAATTGACCTACTCTGTTAGCCTGTATCAGTGGATATGTTGCAAGCACATCATGTGAGTCTCTTCCAACAGTTTCAGTAAGATAGTTT
>CAWWAV010000233.1:0-2552 GCA_963934935.1 uncultured Anaerolineales bacterium | reverse complement strand
AGTTAGTAGTTAGTAGTTAGTAGTTAGTAGTTAGTAGTTAGTAGTTAGTAGTTAGTAGTTAGTAGTTAGTAGTTAGAATACAACCAACCTCACAGTTTTTTAAACTAGTATAATTACAATATGATAGAAGGTTTGCGCAACCTAATTGCTTTCGCATTAGTTCTAGGAGGGTTAATATTCTTCCATGAACTCGGGCATTTTATTGTTTCTATAAAACTTGGAGTAAAAATAAAAGAATTTGGCATAGGTTTTCCACCAAGATTATTAGTGTTAGGTAAGTGGAACAAAACAATTTTTACACTAAATGCTATTCCATTGGGAGGCTTTGTCAGACCGACTGGTGAAGATGATCCAACAGTTAAGGATGGTCTCGCAGCTGCTAACCCATTTCATAGATTAGCTATATTGGTGGCTGGCTCTGCTACAAATCTACTATTAGGAATCTTGGTTCTTACTTTCGGCTTCGCTAGCGGATGGCCAGACAGAGTATCAATTGTCGAGGTTGCCTCTGAGTCTCCAGCCGCCTCAATTGGCTTGCAAACTGGTGACATCATTATTGGTGCAAACAGTCAAGACGTACATTTACCGGCAGAGCTAGCTGAAATAACTTATAACAATCTAGGACAACCCATACTACTTGAAATTGAACGACAAGGGAGAATCATGGAAATGACAGTGATTCCCCGTAGCTCATGGCCTGAAGACCAAGGACCCATAGGTGTTTCTCTCTCCTGGCAAATCATAGAATATCCTATATTTAGGGCAGCATTACGAGCAACAGAAGAGGCTGCCATGCAAATAAAAGACATTGTGCTATTGCCAGTCCAATTAATTACCAGTCAAATACAGCCGAGTGAGGTAAGGCTCATAAGTCCAATCGGCTTAAAAGCTATTAATGATCAGGCAGTAGACGCAGCTGTCGAGCTAGGTGAGCTTTTTCCAATATTGCAGCTTGTAGCATTTGTGAGTCTAGCACTAGCAGTTACAAACCTAATGCCTCTACCAGCGTTAGACGGAGGCCGTATGTTGTTTGTTCTTGTTGAAATAATACGTGGAAAACGGATATCCCCCGAAAAAGAAGGTCTAGTACACTTTATGGGAATGACCATGCTATTAGGATTAATGGCTGTCTTAGTTGTACAGGACCTAATTGATCCTATAGTAATCCCAAAATAACAGTCTGTCTAATTACTGACAGCACTAGGACTAGAATACTCAATATTGGGCTATCATAAAAATGTATCTTTTATTACAAATACTACGTGATCAGATTTTACCTATATTTCTAGCAGCTGGAATTGGAGCTGCTTTCGAGCGGATATTTCACCCGGACATAAAATCGCTCTCACGAGTATCATTCTATATCCTCAGCCCATGCCTTGTATTTTCTAGTATAACCAGCAACAACCTGCCAGCGTTAGAGTTTTGGCGTATTGCAGCATTTGCTGTAGCAACTGTGCTTCTATCAGGGATACTGGCATTTACGGTGGGCAGCATACTAAAGCTTCGACCCAGTATGACCAGTGCTTTGATGATTACATGTATGTTCGTGAATGGAGGCAATTACGGTCTATCTCTGAACCTATTTGCTTTTGGTACAAGTGCAATGTCCAGAGCAATAGTATATTATCTTGTGAGTATTGTAAGTATGTATAGTTTAGGTGTTTTCATCGCATCAAACGGGCTAACACAGCCAAAGGAAGCTTTTACACGTGTAGCGAAGGTTCCTGCACTATATGCGCTTCTATTTGCAGGACTATTGCGATGGCAAGAATGGCATACACCCGCCTGGTTGTACAGGTCTGTAAATTTACTAGGTGAAGCAGCCATTCCTGTAATGTTGTTGATTTTGGGAATGCAGTTAGCCAAGGTTAAATTGATATTACGATGGCAGTGGATGAGCTTAGTAATTCTATTACGTATGTTTATTATGCCTGTTATTGCATTTGGTCTAGCTAGTTTATTTCAATTAACTGGAGATGCCCGAAGAGCGGCCATTACTGAAGCATCTATGCCGACTGCTGTAATTGTTACGGTCCTTGCACTCGAATATGATCTAGAACCAACACTTATAACCGAGGCGGTGGTCGTTACTACTCTTATAAGCCCTCTAACGCTGACACCTATTATTGCTATCTTGCAGATGATATGACTTAGTAACCATATGCGCTGCGGTATAAACTGACAGATTCTGGTATAATCGTCTGCGCAAGACTACTTATCCCCTAATGCACAATAATCCTCAACGTCTAGCTTGGACAGTACTGATCATAGCATTTGGATTATTTCTGTCGTTAGCAATTACGCTTCCATTTGGTGTGCGCATTCTTTTATTAAATAGTACTCGCGAACAAAACAACACTCTATCCTTAGGTTCCGGAAGTGTTTATGTTACTCGACCTGCTGTTGGTGTTCCTGAAGCCTTGTTTGGTTCAATGGACAATCTTACCTATGGCACCTACATTGAAACCGAAAATGCTTCTAGGTCAGGTATATCATTCATTAATCCAGATAAAACTGAAATACTTGGTAATGTACAGATTTATGGTGAT
>CAWWAV010000232.1:0-2556 GCA_963934935.1 uncultured Anaerolineales bacterium | reverse complement strand
ACCTTTTTAGTGAATAAAGAAGCCCCGCAAGTATGCCGGCGAAATTAAGAAACAATATGGCGGGCAGCGTGATGCGGAGCAGTTTGACAGTGATTTCTAGCGTCTCAACTGTCATCCCTCCACTCACTAACCATACGATTTGTTCCGCGAAAATTTCTCCCAAAATTACTATAGGAGTTAATATCGCCACACAAAGTGTCAACAAAAAAGAGGTGATAAGCCATAGTTCTCGACGGTTTTCTGCTCGGGCATATGAACTAAAAACAGGTATGAGTGCCGCATTAACCATTCCCCCCGCTAGCAAATCGAAAAACCACATAGGTATTTTAGAAGCTATATTAAATGCACTTACTAAGCCGGTAGCACCGAAGTAGTATGATTTTGCGATATCTCTAACCAAACCTAGTACACGCGAAATGATGTTACCGACCGCAATTATAGAGGCAGCCCTAGCGACACCCGCTAATTCTTCAGGAAGCGATTCGTTAGAAGAGTTTACTTCGCTACTAAAACTTGACTTAGAGTTCATGTTTTGTTGTTCCTAGTGTATACCACTCGTCTTTGACTGACTGTGCAGACTGTGCAGTCATACCATCAACCGTTATTAATTCGGCCAAGCTGGCTTTACGTATCTGTTCTAAGGAGCCGAAGTGTCTAAGCAGCGACTTACGACGTTTTGGACCAATGCCAGGTATATTTTCTAGTTGTGATGTGATACTGGCTTTTCCACGTCTGTGACGATGATGTTGTAATGCAAATCGGTGAGCTTCGTCTCTTATGCGCTGGACGAGGAACATACCCGTAGATTGGCCGTTTAGGTTTACCGGGAGCTTTTGTTGTGGCAAATGCAATTCTTCCTTTTGTTTCGATATTGCTGCTACTGAGATAGTACTAGTTAGATTGAAAGATTCAAGAACATTTATGGCAATATTAAGATGGCCTTTACCCCCATCTATAAGTAATAAGTCCGGTGGTTTTGCGAACGAGTCCACAAGTTTGGTTTGAGCAAGCTTGGTCTCTTGGGAACTTAACAACCTTCGGAACCTACGTTCTAATACTTCTTTCATGCTAGCATAGTCGTCTGGGTTGTCAATTGTTCGTATCGTGAAACGACGATAATGCGATTTGTCAGGCGCGCCCTGATGAAACACTACCATGCTTCCTGTAATCTGCTCGCCCTGTGTGTGGGATATATCAAAACACTCAATACGATTAGGTGTTTTGGGTAGCATCAGACTTGATTTTAGTTCAGCAAGTGCTGACTCCTGTTTTTGTGTGTCCAAATGCCATTGAGATCGGACAGCGTCTAAGGTTACTGAAGCATTCTCTGTGGCCATTAGCACAAGTTTGCGTTTTGAACCACGTTGTGGCACTACTAACTTTGTCTTGGAATTAGATTGGAGGCTACTCAACCACTTCTCAATAATTGGAGTCTCTGTTATCTGTTCAGGCAGTAGTATTTCGCTCGGCACGAAGGTTGACGCGTGATAGAATTGTTTTACAAACGCAGCAAGTATTGATGCATTGTTTTCGTCAACTGTACCTTCTAATAAATAGTAATCGCGACCAATAAGTTTGCCTAAACGCACAAAAAACACTTGTACGCATGCGTCGTTCTTTTTTCTTGCTAAGGCTACGACATCCATATCTGTTTTATGGGTACCGATAACTTGTTGTTTAGCTACCACATTGTCTATTGCATGAAGTTGGTCTCGCAATGCTGCGGCTTTTTCGTACTTTTGTTGTTTAGATGCAGAACGCATTTCTTTACTGATTCTCTTAACAACTGGTTCTGTGCGACCCTGCAAGAAGCTACATAAATCATCTATCATTAGACGGTAGTCGTCCTCGCTAGTGTTGCCAACACAAGGAGCATTGCACAACTTTATATCCCAGTACAAGCAAGCACGTTTGTCAGCTCCGGTAATCACTCTATCGCAGGTTAAGTAAGGGAATATTTTTCGCAGCAAGCTTAGACTTTGGTGGACTGCCCATACGTTTGTGTATGGACCAAAATAACGGTGGCGACTATTACTTTCTACTCTCTTGCGAGTGACGGTTACCTTGGGATACCGATCTCCCCAGTGAACCTTTATGTATGGGTAACGCTTATCGTCTTTCCAACGCACATTGTATTTGGGTTTGTAACGATTAATTAGATTGTATTCTAGCAGCAGAGACTCGATCTCTGAACTCTGGACAATCCAGTCGATATCAATAATTTTTCGCACAAGCTTGCGTGTACGAGGGCTGTGTTGTGATGAGTTTTGGAAGTAAGAGCGTACTCTTGTTCGTATGTTTGTTGCTTTGCCTACATACAGTACTGTGTCATCCACGCCCTTCATTAAGTAGCAGCCAGGCTTACTAGGCAGACTTCTAAGCTGTTTGTCTATTAAGTGCTTTCTGCTATGCATCAGCAAGATTGTAGCACGTAGTTCCGTTATAAGCCGGAGTTTGCGTTAGTTAGACCTCTGTAAATTTCATGACAATATACCTGTGCTATAATCCACGACTAATATGAGTATAAAACTATCTATGAGGCTCTTAACTAGTGCA
>CAWWAV010000231.1:0-2575 GCA_963934935.1 uncultured Anaerolineales bacterium | reverse complement strand
GAATTCAGTGACATGATGAAGACCAGTCAAACTATTAGAGCACAAGAAAATCAACTATTAGCTACAGTCACTGCCCTACATGATCAACAAACAAGCCTCAAACTTACTCAAGCATACATATCATCTGATGCTTATGTGGAACGTGCCCTTCGCACAGAACTCAAATATGGTCTTCCTGAAGAAACTCATATTGTCGTAATAACCCCTGCTGCCCAAGCTGAAATGACGAACTCACTAGCGATGTCTGAACTTCCGCCCAAACAGAAACCATATTGGATGGTGTGGAGAGATTTGTTCTTCGCGCCGAACCACTAACCCACTGTCAGGCAGATGATGCTGCCACTTAATCGCCAAAATAAGTTGCGCGAACGCTATCGCCAAATGTATCCAGACTGGTCTCCCAGTGGAGAAGTGTTTGAACAAACAGTCAACAATTATGTAGGAAACAATAATCAGATTCTAGATATTGGGTGTGGGCGTGGGGGATTATCAGAAAAACTAGTTTATCAGGGTAAACAAGTACATGGTTTAGATATTGACTGGAATTCAATGATATCGCATAGAGATAGTCTCATTCAACTATGTGCAGGTCACTGTAACTTTCTACCTATCAAATCATCCACGTATCAAACCATAATTTCATCATGGCTTCTCGAACATTTGCCTGATCCCCTAACTTGCTTTCGAGAAGTAAAACGCGTATTAGAACCTGGTGGCCATTTCATTTTTCTGACACCTAATAAGAGTCATCCGATTGTAATGGCCAATACATTAAGTAGACTGATACCAAGACTACAAAGCATATTAGTTGAACGCTTATATCAGCGTATGGGCGCCGACACATTTCCAGCATATTATCTGGCAAACACTCAAAGTACATTACGAACATTTGCACAACGAAGTGGACTACAATTGGTTGATCTTAGAGCAATTAATGATCCTACTTATACTGCATTCACCGAGGTTTTGTTTAAAACATCAATTGCATTAGATAAATTGATACCAAAGATGTGGGGAATACACCTAATAGGTGTCATAAAGAGACCAGACCAGCTACAAAATTGACGTATGTTGTTGATACTGAATATATTTAGACATGACCTAAAAGACCGCCTCTAAAGGTCTCTACCATTTTCGTCTTCGTAATAACATTACGTAAAGAGTTATCACCATCGGTATAAGCGTAAGCACGAAGATAATTAGATGTAAGTCCACTCCAACACACCAAATCATCATCGGATTGATATGATTCCCATAACACATCTAATTCACGACCAACAAAACTACCAATAAATTGTGACTGATGCTTTTTATTGATTTCATGCATGAGTCGGCTACGCTTTCGAATTATATCGACAGAAATCTGCTCCGACATTTTTGAAGCGGCTGTTCCCGGACGTCCAGAGTAAGGAAATATGTGCAACCCGGCAAATTTCATGTTGTCAATAAACTCATACGAATCAATAAAATCAGTGTCCGTTTCACCAGGAAAACCAACCATTACATCGGTTGTAACTGAAAGATTTGGAATTGTCATTCTTGCTGCTTGTAACAAATTCTTGAAGCTATTGCTTGTGTTCCGACGACCCATGCGCCGCAAAGTGCGATTAGATCCACTCTGTAATGGCAGATGTAGATGTGGTAACAAGCGACTGTCTTCCCATAATTTGAAAAAGTCTGGTGTCAGATCCCAAGGTTCTAGTGAAGAAAGACGTAGTCGTTTAACGTCAGTCTCCTTAAGGACAGATAACACCATATCTTCCAAACTAACATTTGCTCCAATATCATGCCCATAAGCTCCGAGATGTACTCCACACAACACCACTTCACAATAACCAAACTCTACAAGGTCGTTTATTTCTTGAATAATCTGGTCTAGCTTTTTGCTCCGTCCAGCACCTCTGGCAATAGTAACAACGCAAAAAGTGCATTTATTTTCACAACCATCTTGCACTTTCAGAAATGCTCGAGTACGTCCCGAGGAACTACTAGAATATGCAATGTCGGTAGCAATATAATCGCAATCATGCAACAAGCCAGACTCAGTTAATATCTGTGGAATATCATCTTTGTATTGTGTACCCACCAACATATCAGCGCCTACATCACGGGCAATCTGTATGTCAATTTCCGCATAGCATCCAGTAACCACTAATGTTGCATAAGGATTATCACGACGCAATTTGCGTATGAGCTTACGAGACTCTGAACCTGCCGAACTAGTTACCGCACAACTATTAAAAATCACAATATCAGCATCGGAACCGGCAGGCACTATTGAATGTCCAAGCGCGATAAACTGCCGCGCAAGAGAATCAATTTCAGCAGTATTTAAGCGACATCCAATTGCATGAAGATGAATCCGCATGTCAAATAGTATAGTCGACAGAAAGAACTCATACGTCAGCAAACCAATGGTTTAAATTTTTAAAAACAGTCAAGTATAATAGAGTGTGGGCATTGAATAGGTTACGCTGAGGAAACAATGGAAATATTATTATTAGAGTGGGCTGGGAACTCATTAAGGGAATATTTGATTGCATTGGTTATAGTGGTCGCTTCACTGACCGTAATG
>CAWWAV010000230.1:0-2579 GCA_963934935.1 uncultured Anaerolineales bacterium | reverse complement strand
TATGTAGACACGAACAAATCGGTCGCTGTTTACAGGGAATGGATGGCACTTACTAAACCTGCGGTAGAACATAGTCCTGATGGAACACGTCGGCCGCTGTGGTTCAATAGACCGCTTAGACCGGTGGATGATGCCTACTGGCTTTGATAGTGCTTGTTTGTTGAGCGTAAATTATGAAAAATAATAATATGCTGAATGGTAATATGGCATTTGATTGGATCGTGGGAGGAATACGAGACATACCTCAGTTCTTTGCTAAACCATTGTATGTTATAAAGGGTTACAAACCCTACGATTTGAAACCCGACATAATTGCAGGATTGAATGTCGCGGTTGTGTTAACTCCGCAGGCTATCGCTTATGCGCTTATCGCTGGGCTGCCCCCATACATGGGACTATATGCTGCAGTGATTGCTTCGATTGTAGGAAGCATGTGGGGAAGTTCGTATCATCTACAAACTGGACCTACCAACGCTGTATCTCTACTGATGTTCTATTCCCTGTTGTCTGTGGCAGATGCTGGCTCCTCTGAATTTATATTAGCGGCGGGACTAATGGCCGTTATGGTGGGTGTAATCCAGATAGTGATCGGCGTGGCTCATATGGGCGTGTTAGTTAATTTTGTGTCGGACTCGGTGATTACGGGATTTACGGCGGGTGCTGGGATATTGATAGCAGTAAGTCAATTGCCCCATTTATTAAGAACTCCAGTGGAACACGTGCCCGGCGTCTACCATATATTGGTCCAGATTGGAGAAAGGTCGGCAGATATACATCCGCCCAGCGTGATTCTGGGATTTGTAACGTTAGCTGTGATGATTGGTATAGGGACAATAAAGTCAGGGATGCCAATCACATTTATTGGTATGGTTGTTTCGGCTCTAGTAGTAGTGGTCTTTAACCTACAGGATCAGAACGTTGTTGTCCTAGGTGAACTCCCACGCCAATTACCGCCAATTGCCAATATACCGATACTTGATCTTGAATTGGTTGGAAAATTGTCTACAGGTGCACTGGCTGTATCTGCAATTGGATTGGTTGAGGCCATATCTATCTCTAGGTCCGTGGCAGCTGAGAGCGGGCAGCGTATTGATAGCAATCAAGAATTCGTGGGGCAAGGTTTGGCTAATATTTTTGCAGGATTGCTAAGTGGATATACATGCTCTGGATCGTTTACGAGGACGGTTGTTAATTACTCTAGTGGGGGACGCACCGCTATGTCTGGCGTGTATGCGGGCTTATGGGTTCTTGTGGCGATTATTATATTTGGTCCATTTGCTAGTTATTTGCCTAGAGCGGGATTGGCATGTGTGCTTATGGTAACTGCATGGAGGATGGTAAATAGAGTAGAGATTGGACGTATTGTTAGGTCATCTAATGGTGATGCTATTATTATGATAGCGACATTCATGGCTACGTTGTTCTTGCCATTAGAATTTGCGGTGCTTGCTGGAATGCTAGTGTCGTTCGCACAATATTTGGTGCAATCTGCTACTCCACGTGTCTGGCCGGTGGTCCCTGACGATAATTTTCGCTATTTTTTGCCTGAAGATGATCGTTCGGTGTGTCCGCAGCTTGGCATGATTGCAATTGAAGGCTCCCTATACTTCGGGGCGGTACATCATGTGGAGAATGCCATACGACGTAATTCAGAGCAACACCCGGATCAGTATTTGTTGTTATTGCGGCTACATCTTGTAGACAAATGTGATGTAAGTGGCATCCACATGCTTGAGTCAGTGGTGCGACGGTATCGTGATCGGAATGGAGACGTATATGTGGTGGGAGCAAGACCGCAGGTTGTTGAAATGATGGAAGCAAGCGGATTTGTCGATTATATCGGTAGTGACCATTTGCTGCCTCGCGAAAATGCAGTAAGTCATTTGTTTCACCATGTACTCGATGGTCGTATATGTAAATATCATTGTAATGTACGGGTCTTCGCTGAATGCCAGCCCATTATAAAATCTAGCGAAATTGGCGACGGCGAATCTGGAGTTCATGGCAAGGAATATGATGTGGATTATTGTACAGCCGAGGATTTGCACACAGCTATTAATACGGAAACGGAAAAAGCAATAGTGTTTGACGTGCGCGAAAAAAGTGAGTATAGGCGCCTTCATATCCCTGGGGCAACTTGTCTGCCAATATCATATCTTATGAACGGCATCGAAGAGCTAACGAAAGATTCTGATGTATATCTAGTGTGTCGCTCGGGTAGACGGTCTTTGCGAGCTGCGCACATGATGAGAACTTTGGGATATAAAAAAGTAAAAGTACTAGGAGGTGGCCTGCTAGGATGGGAGGCTGCTGGTTATAAGATTATTTTTGAGAGTGAAAGCTCCGACTAGTTGAGAAAAATGTTGGCAACCAGCTATTTGATAAACCACTGTAGTGAGTAATGACCGGCATATGCAATTGATAGCATCTTAACTAAGTTGCCAATAAAAGTAATAGATAGAAAACGAAACAAGGGTAACCTCAAGGCTCCTGATGCCATACCTACTAAATCAAAAAACGGATTCGGAATACTGGCAGCAAGCAATAGTATAAGACTAGTAAATTTGGTGTGTTTTTGC
>CAWWAV010000229.1:0-2608 GCA_963934935.1 uncultured Anaerolineales bacterium | reverse complement strand
CGATATATGATTTGAGCTCTGTTATAGGCAGTTCTAGATGACCATCCAGAGAATGCATTTTTCGCAGCTAACACGGAGTCACGGAAGTCTTTACGAGAAGCACGACAAATATTTGTGGAATCTTTGGTATCCGATGTGGTCCAACTAAAAGTGCGTTCTGATTCGCTTCGCGCGAATTTTCCGTTGATAAACATTTTGTGTGTTTTGCGAACATCTATTCTGTCATTCATAATTATCGAGTGTTGGTTGTCAGGTTTAGGTATGGTAGAAGTCCTTCCACGCCTCCCTCTCTTCCCATTCCACTTTCCTTGTACCCACCAAAAGGCGAACTAGGATCAAATTTGTTGAAAGTATTTGCCCAAATGACTCCAGCACGAATATTACGAGTCACTTTGAATATTTTGGCACCTTTATCAGTCCATACCCCTCCCGATAGACCGTAAGGAGTATTGTTGGCTTTGTCAATGACTTCATCTACGGTACGAAATGTCTGAATTGCTAATACTGGACCAAAAATCTCTTCTTGTACAATGCGATGTGATTGTGAAACATTACTGAACAAAGTAGGAGCATGCCAGTATCCTGTATCAGGAAGGATACAACTCGATTGATATAATTCCCCACCTTCTTGTTGTCCAATCTCAACATATGATTGTATGCGCTTTAGTTGATCAATTGAGTTTATTGCTCCAATGTCTGTATTCTTGTCTAGAGGATCTCCAACTATCAGAGTTTCCATTCGTTCGCGCAATTTCTGGGTAACCTCTTGAGCAACACTTTCTTCTACGAATAGACGTGAGCCTGCACAGCATACATGTCCTTGGTTAAAGAAAATGGAATTTACTATGCCTTCTATTGCTTGATCTATTGCTGCGTCGGCAAAGACAATATTTGCTGCTTTGCCACCTAGCTCTAAGGTGAAGCGTTTGTCTTTGCCTGCCAGTGCTCTCATTATTTCTTTTCCAACAGCAGTGGATCCAGTGAATGCAATTTTATCGATACCAGGGTGGCGTACTAATTGTTTTCCTAAATCTCCATCACCGGTCACAATGTTTACTACTCCTGGTGGTAGATCCGCCTCACGTATGATGTCGGCTAGTATCATTGCAGTTAAAGGAGTAGTTTCAGCCGGTTTTAGTACTAGGGTGTTTCCAGTTGCTAGTGCTGGAGCAAGTTTCCAGGCTGCCATCAGCAGTGGAAAATTCCATGGAATTATCTGTGCGGCTACCCCTATAGATTGTGCTTGACGACCTGGAAAAGCATAATCAAGTTTGTCTGCCCATCCCGCATAATAGAAGAAATGTGCAGCAGCGAGAGGAATGTCAACATCGCGCGATTCTCGGATTGGTTTGCCACCGTCTAGGCTTTCTACGATAGCTAGCTCACGTGATCGTTCTTGTATCATACGGGCAATTCTGAACAAGAACTTTCCACGTTCAGCTGCAGTCATTTGGGACCATGGTCCCTCATAAGCCTGTCTTGCTGCTTCTACAGCAAGATCAACATCTTCAACCCCGGCCTCTGCTACTTTTGCCAATGTCTTTTCGGTTGCAGGGTTAATACTATCCCGATACGACCCGTCTTTAGAAGAAGTGAACTTTCCGTTGATAAATAACTCATAGGAGTCATGAATATCTACATGCTCAATACTTTGCGGAGCCGGATCATAGGTCCAGTCGGCTTGTAGGTTTTGGGGATGGTTCTCTATAGTCATGTCTATTGTCTAATCCAGAGAAAAATAAGATGTAGATTGATATATCCCAGTATTCTGTTTGACAACTTGCATTAGTATATCATTGGCAAGTGAGCTAGCACCAAATCTAAACAGATCTGGATTCAACCAATCTTGTCCTAAGGTTTCCCGTAACATTACTAGATATTGAATTGCCTGCTTAGATTTACTAATGCCACCAGCTGGTTTCAGACCAACTTTTCTGCCATGCTTGCGGTAGAAATCTCGGATGGCTTGCATCATTACAAGCGTTACTTCGGGAGTTGCAGCAGGCTGTATCTTTCCTGTGGATGTCTTGATAAAATCGGCTCCGGCTGTCATGGCAATATCACTTGCTGTCCGCACGTTATCAAGTGTAACTAGTTCGCCTGTCTCCAAGATGACTTTAAGATGTGCTGTACCACATGCTTCTTTTACCTTATTGATTTCTTCTGCAACATAATCAAAGTCTCCACTCAAAAATCTGCCCCGTGATATGACCATATCTATTTCGTCAGCACCGTCTTGTGCTGCTTGTTTGACCTCATCTAGTTTGGTCTCTAGGCTTGTCATCCCGCTCGGAAATGCTGTAGCGACGGCAGCGACTTTAACGTCGCTACCTTGCAGAGCTTGTTTTGCAGTTCTAATCATCGGTGCATACACACATATTGCAGCAACATGAGGTAAGCCTGGAAAGCTTTCATGCAGATGTGTTGCTTTGTAGCAAAGTTGCCGGACTTTGTTAGGAGAATCACGTCCCTCAAGAGTCGTAAGGTCAATCATGCTTAAAGCTAGAGTGAGCGCCTCCTTTTTGGAGTCGTTTTTAATGCTGCGAGATTGTAGTCGTGCAACTCGTTCCTGCACCCCTATTTGGTCAACCTTGGTTTCTGACAGAGT
>CAWWAV010000228.1:0-2622 GCA_963934935.1 uncultured Anaerolineales bacterium | reverse complement strand
TAGTTATATTTTGTTTGTGTCTTGTTTGCTTCTAAAAGTGTTCTTCCATTTCCACACCCAATATCTAAGAGCGAATTGTAAGGAGTAAGCATTTCTAATGAACGCACAATTCCAGGTTGGATGTAATTGCGAGAATCAGAGAAATCAGCAGCATGCTGTTTATAGAATTCGTAGTTCAGACATTGCAGTTTTTTGGTTGTGGAGGTCTTCACGATTGTAGATTATACTAGTTGTTGTGAATTCTCTTAAAAGCCATTTTATTACAGATGTCAGCATTTATGCTGAGCCAGTGATAAAAATTGTTCGTGATTTGCAGAGTCAACCCATGCTTGATGAAAAACAGTTGGGAGCTCTGTTACGTCGTCATTCGCGGGATTATAGTGGTGTGTTCAGCAAGAATTTAGTAATAAGAACATATCGTCATCTATGTGATATTGGTGAATTAGAGCCAGACCCAGCATTGCTTCAGCGTTTGCGCATGAAACCGACTCGCACCATTTCTGGAGTTGCTCCTGTAACTGTCTTGACTAAACCATACGCTTGTCCTGGCAAATGTATTTTTTGTCCGACAGATGTACGAATGCCTAAGAGTTATTTGTCTGATGAACCTGGTGCTATGCGCGCTGAACAACATGAGTTTGATCCCTTTGATCAAACTCATGCACGGATAGGGACTTTTAGAGATAATGGTCATGATGTTGACAAGATAGAATTGCTCATTTTAGGTGGTACATGGTCTAGTTATCCTCGTGATTACCAGGAGTGGTTCGTTAAGCGATGTTTTGATGCTATGAATGGCAAAGAAGCCGATTCATTGGAACAGGCTCAGTTATGGAATGAGAGCGCTCAGCATCGTAATGTTGGCCTAGTGATTGAGACTCGTCCTGATCACATAGACTCGGATGAGATTGTGTGGTTACGTAATCTAGGCGTGACCAAGGTGCAGTTAGGTGCTCAATCATTGCACGACGATATACTTGAATTAAATAAGCGAGGACATAAGCTTGCTGACACCAGAAGCGCTATGCAATTATTGCGTGCAGCGGGCTTCAAAATAGTGTTGCATTGGATGCCTAATCTCCTGGGGTCGACTCCAGATATTGATAGAGTTGATTATGATTTATTATGGTCAGATGTATCTTTGCGTCCTGATGAGATCAAGATATATCCATGCTCATTGTTAGCAAATGCTGAGCTGTACGAATACTGGAAGCGAGGAGAATATCAACCTTATAGTGATGACACATTGATTGAATTAGTGGCAGCATGCAAACTCAAGACACCGGCTTATTGTCGCATTAACCGTGTGTATCGTGACATACCTGCACCAAATATTGTGGTTGGTAGTACTCTTAGCAACTTACGTCAGGTTGTACAAAAGAAATTGCAGGAACGTGGCCAAAAATGTGGCTGTATAAGGTGCCGGGAAGTGCGTGGCATTGATATTAGGTCAAAGAAACTGATTTTGGATGATTTGGTGTACCAAAGTGTTTCAAGTAAAGAGCATTTTCTATCATACAATACGCAAAATGGCGATCTTGCGGGATATTTACGGCTTTCATTACCGGAGGCAGACAGCGATTTGAATATTGTAGAAATAAAAGGGGCCGCATTAGTTCGCGAATTACATGTGTATGGATCTGCTCTTCCAATTGGTGAAAATGCTAATGGCAGGAAAACTGCTCAGCATCGTGGATTAGGCAAGCGTTTGATGTATGAAGGGGAGCAGATTGCTGTTGAATCTGGATTTAATCTCATGGCGGTAATCGCTTCTGTTGGTACTCGTGACTACTATCGGGCTCGAGGTTATAAGTTGTCCGGAACATACATGGTAAAGAGCTTGGTCCAGAATCGAGAAAAATAATGCGCGATATACCAGGTGATATAATTTATGCTCACCAACATGGGCACGTAGCTCAGCTGGTTAGAGCGCACGGTTCACATCCGTGAGGTCGGGGGTTCGAGTCCCTCCGTGCCCATTTGCTTGCAGATTTTGCTATCCTGATGGTGATTATATGATCGGCAATTTATTCCTCAGGTGAAGTCACCTCATAACTTGTTCGTGTCAAACGACCGATTGCTGTAGTAGATATAATGACCAATGCTTACAGAGCTTATGAAAAAAACACACATAGTTAATGCAATATGGTTTGTTATAGTACTTGCATTAGCAACTGTGTTTATATGGTACTTTTATTCGTCTACAGTACTAGATCGTTGCTATTGGAACAATATCGATTCTGATTTTTGTTATTCAGTTGCTTCACTACGTTTCCTAGATAATTATCCTACTGGTTTTGTAGAGCATACTGCTGCTGGAGAAGGTCTACCGGTAGTCCAGATGCTAAGTTGGTTCTATTTAGTAGTTGCTAAGATAGGATTATTGAATGAACCGACTTTTGCAAGTCTGACCATCCATAAGGATCCTCTTGTGCATCTACAGCAGTTTGTAAAAAATGGATGGATATTTGGTTCAAGCATATACTTTATGGTCGTAACCACAGTATTTTGGTTTACACGTATGTTGAGTCGGTCAAATGTAGCAAGCTTTATTGCTAGTTTACTCGCTATCATTTCTTGGTCAAACATACAATTTCTTTTACGAATACGATCGGAAGCACT
>CAWWAV010000227.1:0-2625 GCA_963934935.1 uncultured Anaerolineales bacterium | reverse complement strand
CCACAAATCGTCCTAAACCAAAAAGATGATACAAATATTCGACTATTGTACTTACTATCATGCTCTGATTGGGAGAAAGTAATGCTAGTAATACTAATATTCCAGCAAGAGCTAATAATACTCCCATTACATCCAGTTTTTGGTCCTTTGTCATTTTATCTGCACAGTTCTTTGGATTTGTTTAGCCACTGATTCTAGTCCAAGCAGTTCTTAGTAAATGTTACAAGGTTTTGCTTACTTATGTTGAAATCTTGCCTAGAAGGGTAGCAAGTGTAGTGCCAGAATTCTAAGGCAATAATAGGCAATACTAATACCATTGCTGAGACCACAATCTATACCTTAGTGCTAGAATCCTTGAAACTGCGACATACGTGTTATTATAAGTGTAAGTATTTGCTAAAATAATCTTGTGTAGCGAACAGCAAACTGTATTAGACATTGGTATTATGGCCTTGTTGAACATTATAAATCCCTCAGATCCGGTTTTGAGACGTAAAGCAAAGAAGGTTACTAGATTTGATGGAAAATTACAGAATCTCATAGATAATATGATTGAGACGATGCATGATGCACCGGGAATTGGTTTAGCTGCACCACAAGTATCGGAAAGTCTACGTCTTTTTGTGGCTCATGTAGAAGAAGATCCAGATGATGAAAACAATGTAGTTGGAGGAAATGATATTACGATACCGGGTTTAGGACGGATGCATGTGATGATCAATCCGAGGATAACTTATTTTTCAAGTGAAAGTGCTGTGCGTACTGAGGGTTGTTTGTCTTTACCAGGTTATTTAGGGGATGTGTGTCGTGCTCTAGAAATTTCCGTAAAATATACTGATCGCCATGGTCAAAAACGCAAACTAAATACAAATGGTTGGATGGCTCGTGTGATTCAACATGAATATGATCATCTTGAAGGTGAGCTGTTCATTGACAAAGCGGAAAAAATCTGGTTAGCGGAACAAGATTCGGAGGATGAAGGTAAGACTTCCAATTAATATAATCTTGTTAGACATGTCATGAGAGTGTTTTAATATATACAATATAGAAAGTTCGAATGCTTCAATCAATATTAGGGTTCCTTGATTATTCATTAATGTGAATCAAATGCGAATATGAAACCAACTGCTGAGATTATCGCTATAGGTAGTGAATTACTATCTGGATACATAGTTGACACCAATAGTTCTCATATTTCCCGTATTCTGTCTTTGGGTGGTATTGAGCTGAGTTTCATATCTGCTGTGGGTGATGACGAAGAAGTAATCGCTGCTACTGTTACAAGTGCTTTGTCCAGATCAGACATAGTACTTACTACAGGTGGACTGGGCCCTACAATAGATGATAAAACGCGTGCATCTGTAGCGCTTGCTACAAACCGAGAATTGGTTTTCGAGAACGATCTATTAGAGCAGATCGAGTCGCGATTCAATAATTGGGGCCGGAAAATGAGTGAAAATAATATGAGGCAGGCATATATGCCAGATGGTGCAATACCAATTGAAAATCCAGTTGGCACTGCACCTTGTTTTATTGTAGAACACAATCAAAGCCGGGTAATATGTCTTCCAGGTGTTCCGAGAGAAATGAAATATCTTCTTGATCATGAGGTGATGCCGTATTTGGCGAGAGTTTTTCCTTCCACTGATGTGATTAAGGCTCGAGTGCTGCACACTGTAGGTGTTGGAGAAAGCGTGGTTGATTCAAAAATAGGTCATCTAGAGTCAATGAAAAATCCTGTGGTGGGATTAGCTGCCCATCAAGGTATAGTGGACATTAGAATAACTGCCACGGGTTCTTCAGAGAAAGAAGCAGATAAGTTAATATGTAGCGTTGAAGAAGAGGCGCGAACGCATTTAGAGGACGTTATATTTGGTGTTGACGGGCAATCTTTAGCATCAGTGGTTTTGGATCAACTCGAAAATTTCGGTCACACTGTGTCAGTTGTAGAAAGTGGCACCAGTGGTGAGTTGGCTGGCAAACTTGTATTGGCGGATAAGGCAAAAGGCGTATTTCAGGCTGGTATATTATTAAGTAATTTTTCTTCCAATGATGATAGTGATGTTGAGAGAGATATGGAGGATATGATACAGAGTTACGCAACTAATCTAGAAAGCAATTTTGTTATAGCCTCCGCAGTATACGAAAAAGAGAATAGTATCGTCATTGGTGTCGCTTTGTTCAAGTCAGAGGATAAGTCGATGATAACTAAAACACGCGGTTTTGGAGGGCATATAAAATATGCAGGTGAATGGGCTGCTAATGTTGGGTTAAATCTCTTGCGAGAATATGATTTGTAAAAACTTTCCTTACTAGGTTTCTATCCAGAGAGTATATAAGTAACCAAGCCAGTGTTAGTTAACCACATTGCTGCACCGGTCGACAATATCAAACCGAGACCAAATCCTGCTAGTACATCAGATAAATAATGTAGCCCCATAGAAATTCTGGCGAGAGCCATTAACGGCGAGTAAATAATCATAGCTACCCGAATCCAATCTGGTCCCAACCATAGAATCATTCCTAATAGAACTCCAGCTCTCGCAGCATGTCCAGATGGAAATGAGTTTGGGTCAGTCCTGCGGTAAAAGTTTCCCCAGTTACCAGACGGGCGCTGCCGTCTGA
>CAWWAV010000226.1:0-2636 GCA_963934935.1 uncultured Anaerolineales bacterium | reverse complement strand
CCATGGGATTTGACTAATGTACCGGCAAGCTTGAGTGTAAGTGCTAAATACAGTCGTGATGCCAGAGGATTGAGTCCAGTAGTAAATATTTATGAGATAAGTGCAAAAGACCCCAAAATTATACCTACTTTTGGCTGTAGCCAAGAGCATTACCCAGCATGGGATGTGGTTGCGAGGAACTGAAAATAAAATGCTAAATATCTTTGATTTTCAGTCTAATCCACGTCCCAAATTAGTGGTGATTATCAGCCTTTTGTTTATGGCAGCGTGGTATATGAAGTCACCTTTTGGAAGTTACTGGATTAATGCTGGGGATGCTTGGGTTGACGGTGCAGTTCTTACAAGTGTTGCAAATGCCAAGCGCATTGGTTGGCAGGAAACTCAGTTTTTCCCTATTAGAGGTGTAGCACATACTATTGATATAGTGTCATTGAACCCCAAAAGTGGTTATGCTTATGTTTATACTCATTGGCCATCAGGGTATGAGTGGATTGCATTTGCTTTGGATTATGTAGGAGCGAGATCATTAGTGGTCCACCGCGTTGTAATGTTGTTTCTTTCTATCTCAGGTTTGATTTTATGGGCAGTTGTTTGGAGAAGATATAGTGATTACAAAGTTGGAGCATATTTTTTTGGTATAGGTGGGATCTCATACTGGTTTTTGGGTTGGAGCACTACACTTGGTTATTGGGTTCCGTATGTGACGTTGTTCTCAGGTGTTAATTTATATCTTTGGTGTGTGCCAGGTCGATGGTTTACTAGTAGGTTTGTGTGGTCTTGGATTATGTTATTGGTTACAAGCTTATTTTCGTTGCAATTGCTTCCTTGGTCCTTTGTTGTTCTAGGAGGATTAGTGTGTTTTCATCGCATTAATATTTCTTGGCGACAATTTTTCTTGTTAATGACCGCACCTATTTTAGGTATTGGGTCTTTGTTTGCCCGTATTTACTTGTTGTCAAACCAATATGGAATTAATGAAATATCCTCAAGATTAGCAGAAAGAACCGATTGGTTGAACTATCTTACTTCTGCAAACTATTATGGTCTACTTTTAATCCGAATTGAATATTATCTTGGTATAGGTATTACTTTATTGATAATTTATCATGTTGTTAATCTGTTTGCTACTCAAAAGTCTACACAAATAAGCGATTTTGACTTTCTTTGGATTATAACTTCGCTAGGTGGCACTGTTTGGTGGTTTCTATTCCCACAACAGCATGCAGAACATCCTGGGACAATTGTGTTGTTTGCCCTTGCTCAAACTGCACTATGGGCAAAGTTGTTGTCAGGAAATTTATCGTTTACATTAATAGGATCAAAGATCAACAGGTTTGTGGTTGCTGTTTTTGTTGGTGGTCTTGTGGTCCGTGTTTCAGTTGGTTACTTTAACAAGATAGTTCCGATACCAAATGAGCTATCTACGCAATTAGTGTCGGGTGTATGCGCTACGGATGGTATGATGATGCCAGCAATTCAGTCTTTAGTAGGTGTGCCATGTCCTCAAGTAGGTTCAGAGCGTTTTGGAGGAGATAACGTAAGCTGGGATATTGATAATTGTGATGGAAGAGTAAGAAGTGGATTTTTTATACATTTTGATTATATTCCTCGGATAAACTTACCAATTTTTGATGATCTATATGTGATGTATTATCGATGGCGTAATCCTAGCAACACCAATTTGTATTTGGCGTCGATAGAGCATGATGATCATATTGTTGGGCAGCCCAATGCAGATGTTGTGTGGAAAGACGGTCCAGTTAGTGTTTATCATCCTGTGAATTATTGTGTGAGTGGCCACACGGATCCGTGGTAGTTTTGCTTACATAATCTAAAATTTGTCTGTGTACTTTGTCGATATGACACTCAATCTGTGATTGCTATCACTACCGCAAATAACTACTATGTATGATAATTGGAGGGATTCCGGCATGCTAATTCCAACATTGATAATGGCTGCAATTGCAGTCATACTAGGTTTGGTAGCTTATTATCAAGGTGGAGACCAACACATTGTTGGTATGCAGGTCTCTTATAAAATGATGATAGAAGTGTTGCCTTTGCTATTGATCGCATTGGTGGTAGCCGGGATGGCTCAGGTATTGGTTGTTGAATACCAACCATTTATTTCTGAATGGCTTGGTCCACAATCTGGCTTACGAGGCATATTGATTGGGTCAATGCTCGGTACTTTAACACTCGGTGGACCGGTCGTAACAGTCCCAATCCTTGCTGGGTTTCTGCGTTCTAGTAGCAGTGTGGGAGTGGCTGTTGCTTATCTCACTGGATAGGGTTTGTGGTCTTTGGATCGTCTGCCATTAGAAATTGGACTTCTGGGATGGAAGTTTACTGTTATCAGAATTGTAAGTATATGTTTACTTGCGCCAATCGCTGGTTTGATAGCACAGACTTTTTTTGCAGAATCTATATGATTTAGGAGGTACATGCAATTATGCGGGTATTTGTTGCAGGTATAGATGGATACTTGGGATGGCCACTTGCACAGTTTTTAGCTGCGCGTGGACATCAGGTTGGTGGAGTTGATGGGTACCAACGTAGGCAGTGGGTTTCAGAAATGGGCAGCCAGAGTGCTACGCCAATTTTGGATATGGATGATCGTAAGCGTGCTTATCAAG
>CAWWAV010000225.1:0-2640 GCA_963934935.1 uncultured Anaerolineales bacterium | reverse complement strand
CTTGATTTGTCTGATTAATGCACAAATATGTTTTGGAGTAGTCCCACAGCAACCTCCCACTATATTGATAAAGTCGTTTGCTACGTAATCTGTAATCACACTTGCCATATGGTCAGGACTTTCATCAAATTCTCCCATCTCATTCGGCAAGCCTGCATTTGGGTAGACGCTTGTATAACTCCCGGATATATGTGATAGTTCCTCAATATGAGGTCGTAACGCGTCTGCTCCAAGTGCACAATTCAATCCTATGGAGATAGGATTAGCATGTATGACTGAATTGTAAAAAGCTTCCACTGTTTGTCCGGTTAATGTTCTGCCGTCTTTACCCGGTATTGTCCCAGAAATCATGATAGGTAGTTCATAATCTACAATATCAAACGCAGATTTTGCAGCAAAAATTGCTGCTTTTGCATTTAGTGTGTCGAAAACTGTTTCAATAAGTAAAATATCTATATCCACTTCAAGTAGTGCAATAATCGACTCCTGGTAATCGTCTACTAGTGTATCAAAGGTAATGTTGCGAGCAGCTAAATCGTTTACATCATGCACTGTACAAGCACCCCTAGTGGTCGGACCTATCACACCAGCTACAAATCTTGGTTTGTCAGGAGTGGTCGCAGTAATTTCGTCTGCAGCTTGCCGCGCTATCTTGCCAGCTTGACGGTTTATCTCACAAGCGAAGTTCTCCAATTCATAATCAGACATAGAAGTGCGAGTGGCATTAAATGTATTGGTTTCAATAATATCGGCGCCGGCTTCAAGGAAAGCAGTGTGAATGTCCTTGATTAAATGAGGCTGTGTGATAGAGAGCAAGTCATTGTTTCCTTTCAGGTCCTTATGAAAGTTTGCGAATTGTTTGCCTCTGTAATCTGTTTCTGAAAGACTCAAGGATTGAATCATAGTACCCATAGCACCATCTAATACCAATATGCGGTCTTTTAGTGCTGCATGTAGGGCTTCTAGTCTTTGTTTACGTTTCATGAAATATGTAGACAGCAAAGTGCAATAGAGTAAGATTGTAACATGGACGTTGTCAATATTCTGTTAGTACATCAACGAATATCAGCGGTGAAAATCGGCGAATACATTTGCCGTGAAACCAATTTTACGCTTTATTGATGTACGTTGCTGTCAAATCAGATATACTTTTACAATGTTGGTGCTATTTTTATACTGCGATTAGTTGCCGCGCAAGAAATTAGTAGTTATAAGTCTTGGATGGGGTAAATCCCACATAGTAATCAGACGACATTACCAGTGTACTAGTGACTATTTTATGATGTCTAACAAGAACAAGAATGTGTACTTACGACTGATTGGATATTTGTCCAGATATAAGCGCTATGTTTTTACTGGATATGCAGCGATGATAGCTGCATCGCTGATCAATCTGTTGTTACCACAGATAGTAAAGAATGCTATAGATCAGGGCCTTACATCGGGTAATATGGATTCTGTGATCAGGTCCGCTGCTTTAATATTGCTCATTGCTGTTGTGCGTGGCGTGGCAGCATTTGGCCAACGCTATTGTGGAGAGTGGCTTACTTATCGGGTCGCCTATGATTTGCGCAAAGATTTTTTTGATGCTATTCAATTAGTGCCTATATCGTTTCATGATGTAGCACATACCGGTGATTTGATGAGTAGAGCCACGAGTGACACTGCTGAGACCGAAAGATTTGTTGGGATGGGACTTATGGATTTATTCTCCGTGGCCATCCTTTCTTTAGGGGTTTGTATAGCTATGTTTTATGAAAGCCAATATTTGGCATTACTTTCAATCGGACCAATATTATTAGTACTTGTATTAAGTATTCGGTTTGCTGGCCGAGTAAGACCAATGTTTAAAGCAGTACAGGAACAAATGGGTATTCTTTCTACTAGAATGCAAGAAAGCATGACAGGGATTACTGTCGTGAAATCGTTTGCAAGAGAAACGCACGAATTCGAAACTTTCGAACGTGAAAATGAGTCTTGGTTTAGAAAACGTTATAGGGGTATTTTGGAGTGGGGAACTTATTGGCCATTGTTTGGTTTTGCATTGGCTTCTAGTGTATTTATTCTGCTGTGGTTTGGTGGACCCCAGACTATTGCAGGAACCGTATCAGTGGGCAGTTTATTTGCGATGGTTTGGTATGTTTTGATGCTGAATGGTCCGTCCCAACGACTAGGATTCCTAGTAAATTTAGCTGCTACAGCTGGAGCAAGTGCCACTAGAGTATTTAGCATAATAGATGCCGATGCAGAGGAGACAGAAAGATCTGGAAGAGCTAAACTGGAAAATGTCAGTGGATCGGTAATGTTTGATAAGGTTTATTTTGGTTATCGATCTGGCCAAAATATCATAAGTGATATTAGCTTTAATGTTCCTGCGGGTCAGACAGTGGCTCTTGTAGGCCCTACAGGATCGGGCAAATCAACCATTATCAATCTGATACCGCGTTTGTACAATACAACCGATGGTCGCATCTTGATCGATGGGGTGAACATCAACGATGTGAGTTTATATGACTTGCGCAAACATGTTGGTGCAGTCATGCAAGATATTTTTCTGTTTAGTACTACTATCAGAGAAAATATAGCCTATGGTGTTGAGGATGCTACTGATGCAGAAATAGTGGAAGTAGCGAAAGCGGC
>CAWWAV010000224.1:0-2642 GCA_963934935.1 uncultured Anaerolineales bacterium | reverse complement strand
TATCAGTTTTATTGTCATTCAGCCATTTATGTACTGATACTCTGTTGGCTGGACTCCCATTTGGAGTCTCAGGAATCATGTAGTTGACAAACAAGCTATATCGAAACATATCTAAAGCCATTAATCCACATAGGAAAAAAACAATCCATTCGCTTCTAATCGAGTCAGTGTTAGAAAAAAGTCGTCCTATATATTTACCACCATTATTTTCAACCAGGTAGCGTTGTATCTCTGCCATACATACACCCACCCCTATAGAACTCATTATTACCACATACACAAGATAATCGCCTGGAGAATGAAATAAAAACACTACACTACCGCCTGGTACACTACTGAAAATCGCAGGAAAATCAAGATAGTATGGACCAATGGCAAGAAAACAGGCTGACAACATTAACGCAAACGGTGCTACAACAAAAACCCTCCCGCGTAAAAGTGTCCAAATATATCCAATGAATGCTATAGACATTACACTAACACCCAAATATCCGCCCCACCACCCACTACCACCCTGACTGCCTTCAAACGTTAATACATCCGTCACACTCATTGGAGGTAAAAGAAAGTCTGCACCTATCCACGCCTGAACAACAGATAGATTACTCTCTAACAAAGCAGGTAAGGTATAGAATAAAGATGCCATTACACCTGCACCTAACCAAACATACAACTGTGCAATTAGCCCTAGTTTAGTACGCCAAGTAGTTGGGTTTGGTATAAATGTAAGCACACGTATCAACCCATAAATTGCAGCAAACAATCCACCATACCCACCAAAATATGCATGACAAACAAGACCTAAAGCACTTGTGAGCGCCAAAATAGCACCAACATAACGCTTATTACTCACAACTAAGAATTTATCTATAAGATAGAGCTGAAGTGGCCATATAACAAACGTGGGTGCCATATTTAAAGCACCAAGATAGAAAAAAACATGGTAACGATAGAAGGTAAATCCCACAGCGAAACTAGCAACCAATCCAGCATATCTTGATTTAGTAAGATTATGCACATAAAGAAAAATCACCAGCACTGACATGACATGCAAGACAAGATGCAGGATCTTTGCTGCGCTCCAAATATTGTTAGTAATAAAACTTATTAGAGCTATCGCCGTGTAGTACATAGGACTGTAGAACTGCATTAAGGGAAAACCCATATCGCCCCAGTTGGACCAAATTGGTAATTGACCTTGTGCAATAATGTCCCGAATCAGCCACGAAATAGTAGTATAAGATTCTGCGTCATCAGTAGCTCGCAAATACCCTGGTAAGATAAAATCAACACCAGACATCAATCCCAATCCCGTTAACAAAACGAACAACTTGATCCGTTTATTGACTGTTTTCTGCAGAATACTACTTACAATTGCAAGTCTTATCTCCAATATGGATAATACAATTATGCTTGTGACTGCTAATATACGTACTAACCAACGATTTTGTTGGACAATTATTGCCCAAGTTGGCGATGGCCCCCAATCACGTAATTTCAGAAAGGGACCATAGACTGTATATAACTCAGCATGCAAATACCATATTGTTATCAACAATAATGCGCACCATGCTATTACACTATACACATTGGATAATCGGATTGAAACAGGTAATTTCTTATAGTTACGCCACATAAAGAGGCCAGGTAGATTATGTTGAAATACTAAGTACGAAGGTAGGAAGCTCCATTGACATCTACTATACATCCCGTAAGATAATCTGTGCCTTCAGATGCAAGAAACAACACTGTATTCGCAACCTCATCAGTAGTTGCTACTCTCCCTAATGGACTTTGTTTCTGAATAGATTCACCATCTGGACCGGATAGCAACTCAGCAACCATCTCAGTTTGTACAAACCCAGGAGCTACTACATATACGAATATGTTGTGCGGAGCCAATGATTGGGCCATAGACTGACTAAATGAATTTAAGCCAGCTTTACTGGCTCCATAAGCAGGAGCTTCCGGCTCTCCTCTAAACGCACCTCTAGAGGAAATATTGACTATCTTTCCTCTATTTCTCTGCATCATATGTTCTACAACACAAAAAGTAATATTGGCTGCGCCAATGAGATTAACACCCAGAGCACGCTGCCAACTCTGCTGCCACTCTTTGTAAGTAGTGCCAGGTACTGCATGATGTTCAAAAACACCAGCATTGTTGACCAAGACATCAATAGTACCCATTTTACTGATTACATCAGACACCAATGTTTTAGCCTCATTTGGTTGAGAAATATCTGCCTGAAATATACTGTGGTTTCCTCTATTTAGAGTTTTATATGTATCCTGAGCTGCCAGTTTGCCATTGTTATAATGTACAGCTACACTAGCACCTGCTTTCGAGAAAGCTTGTGCCACAGACCGCCCTATACCGCGTGATGCTCCTGTGATCAACACTACCTGGTCATCAAAATTCATAAATTCACCTATAGGAACATTTGCACCGTCATTATAGCGCTTATCATATGATTGATTGTAAGGCTAAAATTCCACAACTACCCAGTAAGTGCATTCAGTATATACTATGGAAACTCGGATAGCCAACATAGCGTTTGTCGCACATTTGTCAACCATCATACATGTGTACATAAATGCCATGGCAGAAGTAAACTGAAAACAATTTTTGCAAAATATAT
>CAWWAV010000223.1:0-2645 GCA_963934935.1 uncultured Anaerolineales bacterium | reverse complement strand
TATCTCCAACTACTATTCTAGCCGTGGTTATTATTAGCTCTTTGCCACCATTATATAAGTCTATCTTCTCACCCGGAATCCCTGCTCTAATTGGTCTATCTTCTTCTTTGGGCCATCTTCTAAGTTCAAAAATATATTCACCATCGTTCTCTATGGTTATAGACCAGTATCCGTTGCACTCCAAACCGTTCCGTACTTGTCCCTGATTCCAGGCCTGTCTTTCACCGTGCCAATCATGACTTGTTAAGACAGTACACTTTTCCTTAGTGCTACCAATTATGATTGGACACTCTTCATCAAATCGGGTAGATACTGTATCCCACCATTTTTCATAGTGTTGTCTCAAATTATGTACTATGTCTTGATTCGGCAAGGAGACATCATGTCTTTGTTCTGGATCGAGTTGAATATCATATAGCTCGTTGCCATTTATGAGACGCCATTGCTGTGTCATAGTGGCACTTTGTTTCCACTTGATGGGATGTTCAACTCGTTGCGAATCAGTGACTACTACTCGTTCATGTAATGGCTGGTTTTCTTCTCTAATAAAGGGCACCAGGCTTATGCCGTGAAACTTGCTGTCTTCAACTTTCTTTAGACCACATAAATCTACAAGTGTCGGTAACAGGTCTATGTTTGCTGATAGTTGTTCTATCTCTCGTCCTTTGACTAGGTTGCCTTGAGGCCAATGTATGAACAATGGTACACGATGGCCACCATCATATTCTGAACCTTTTCTACCTCTCATACCAGCATTAAATCCATTGGTGACATAATTTTGTTCATCTACACTACATCCGGCTGCACTACCATTATCTGTCATAAAGATCAAGATAGTATTTTCTTCGATGCCTAGATCACGTATTTTTGTCCGCAATCTAGATATGTTGTCATCAATATTTGTGATCATGCCATAGAATCGAGATCGGAAATCGGGCACTTTCTGATGGTATTGATTACTATAGATTGGCGGAACGCGGAACGGACTGTGGGGAGCATTAGTGGATAGATAACAGAAGAAAGGTCTATCGCTTTTGTCCTCTATAAATTTTAGTGCTTCATCAAACCAAACATCGGTGCAGTAACCTTGGAACGATTCTGGCATTCCATTATGGAAGAACGTGTCATCGAAATAGTCGTTTTGCCAGTAATCTGGAGTTTGACTTATTCCACCGCCGCCATGATACAGTGCTTTTTCAAAGCCTCTATCATGTGGACGAAATGGATAGTTATCTCCTAGATGCCATTTGCCAAACATCCCTGTTCTGTAGTCATTTTCTCGGAAAACGTCCGCCATAGTAATCTCGGATTCTCGCAAAAGCGAACGTCCTCCTACAGTATGCCATACACCCGTCGAATTACAGTATCGGCCGGTCATGATCCCTGCTCTGGTAGGCGCACAAGTTGGACCAACATGGAAATTGGTAAATCTGATACTCTGGCTATGTAGTTTGTCTAAGTTAGGGGTATTAATAATGGTATTGCCATGACAACCTAAATCACCATAACCTTGATCATCTGTAATTATAAATAATACGTTTGGTTTTTCAGAAACTTGTCGAGAGTTTTGTGATTCTAGTTTGTGTTTAGCAATATTCTGTGACATTATCGTAGTGTCATTAACTGATTTCAATCATGTTATGCATTTCCAACTTATCAACCACAAATTTCAGGCGTCCTGACTCATACTTAAAATCGATAGGCCTATTCTCAGGTACATAAGTGACCTTATTAGGTGACTGATCCATTCGTAGCGATACGTTGATATCATATAATGGCACTATGTCTTCAATTACTTCAATCTCTCCTCGCATGATTGGGCTAGCATAAAGAAGATGCAAAATCAGGTTATCATTGTTGGAATTTCTCATTAGGCTAACACGTCCTGCCGATTTCAGGTCTACTTCTAGTAAAGGATCTGTATAAACAAGTTGCAGACAGGCGTGCAACAAGTCACGATGTAATTGCATCCCCATTTTTTCATAGACTCTAAAGAGAGGTTGTGCAATGTGAATAATGTTGTGTTTTTTGACTACAGACGGATGTTCAGATAATCTGTCGTATGGTGTATTACGATGCCCACAAAACTTACTTACGGTGCGATTAAACTCGGGTGACCAGGTGTTTGCCAGTATTTTTGCATCAAGTACTTTGCTTGTTATTCCGGATTCATACACCAAAAATGGTGATTTGACCAAGCCATATTCTGATAATTGGTGTGCTTCTATGTACTCGACATCATTAGAGGATTTTCCAATATATTCAAGTCCACAATCAATCTCGAACGAATCTTTTTTCCAACTTAGACCACTGTTATTTGTTAGAATTAGTGCACCACCTTTATTAACGAAGTCTTCTAGTTTATTTTTTAGTTTTTGGTCAACTAGAATTTCATCTGGAAGAATCAACAATTTGTATTGAGAAAAATCCATGTGCTGGTCGATAATTGTGAACAATATTTGGTTTTGAAGGAGCATACTGCTTGCTCCCATGTCACTACTTATACGATCATTATCTCCGTGTAAAGCAGTAGCTGATAGTATTGCTACGTCTGCTACCATAGTGGTGTCTTCTACCCATGGCTCGCGTTGTTCAACATACTCATATGCTTCCCCAATCATTTTGTATGTGTCATTATTCATTTT
>CAWWAV010000222.1:0-2664 GCA_963934935.1 uncultured Anaerolineales bacterium | reverse complement strand
GTCTGTACGTACTCATATTGGCGCTTTGAGAGTGTCACAGCCGTAACATTTGCACCATGATTGGAAGCAATTGTTGTAGAAAGGCTACCCCATCCGCATCCAATATCCAATACGGAATCAGTTTCGGACAATAGGGACCTCTCTATGAGAGCATCTATTTTTCGGTTTTGTGCTTCCTGTAGATTTGTCGTTGGAGTTTCAAATATCCCACATGAATAGGTCATACTAGGGTCAAGAAATGTTGCAAAGAAATCATTGCTCATATCGTAATGTTGACTGATGTTTCTTTCTGCCCATTTGATTGAGTTTGTAGATTTGATTCTTTGTATGAAACGCGCATACATTTTCTTTGGGGCAAGGTTGCCAATTGATGGCAAGTTGTCATCTGCAGTTTTACTAGCAAGGTATTGGAATAGAGATGCAAGATCATCATGATCCCATTTGCCTTTTATATACGATTCTGCTAAACCTAAGTCATATCCAGTAATGATGTCCCAAAAGAAAGACCAATTATTGACAGCCAAGGTGTGTGCAGCAGTCGAATTTTGGGGTCGCAAGGGGATAATTTGCCCATCTGGTGTTACTATGTCTATGCTTTCTTTTAGCAATTGCTTGCCAAAAAGATTTGACAATGCTAATCCAAACAATTTAGGTATAAGTTTCATGAGGTTTATTTTAGCTGTAGAATGATTTATGTTCGAATGGTTGCTTGCATCAAGAATCCTAGAGGTTCAGTATAAGATAAGTGGGATATTATATATTTTATATATAGTATAGAACTATCCGAAATTACAGCTTATGATTATACTTCTAGAAGTATGATTTGTGCTAAATTAATTTGGTTCTCTAAAGTCAGAATTGTTCTTAGTAAACCTTACATTTCTACCGTATGAGCAAATTTACTGTTTCTGAAGTTCTGGAAATAACAACTAAGACAAGAACCTTGTATGGAGCCGATCTACAGGGTTTGGACTTTAGTAATACAAACTTAAGCCATGCTTCTCTGGCCTGGACTAATCTTTGTGATTCTAATCTAAGCGCGGCGGACTTGCGTGGGGCTGATTTAAGAGGATCTGATATGAGTACAGCGGTTGTTGTTGGAGCTATATGGTATGAGGCGAAATATAACAATGCTACCAGGTGGCCTGAAGGGTTTGATCCCGAGGAAGAGGGGGCTGTGCTAGTAGAATATTAGCTTGATATAAAGTAATATTGTCAGGCTAGATTTGTAGTATATGTCTCAATGATATAGGTTGTTATTACATTTTTGGTATAAAGTTGATTGATTGGGATATAAACCTATTCCAAAAACAGGAATACCACATACTTTTCGGTGATTGTGAATATGACTAACAATGATGTGAAACCAATATTGGGGGATGACTTAAAGTCATTGGAGTCGCGTTCAGATATATCGAGTTTAGTTGAGAGCACTTTGTCCCCCGAGTTGTTGGGGCTTATTAAAAACATCAGTGTTAAGGCTGCGGAACATGATGCTGTGCTTTACATAGTGGGTGGATTCGTGCGTGATTTACTGTTAGGCAGACTAAGTACGGATTTCGATCTAGTCATAGATGGAGATGCTATAGGATTGTCTGAAGAACTAGCTTCAGAGTATGGTGGTCAGGTTGCTGTACACCGACGGTTTGGAACAGCAAAATGGTCTTTGTCAGCCAAACTATCCTCAGCTACAGGTCTACGTGAATTAGACTTGGTTACATCTCGCAGCGAATCCTATGACAAACCATCACAACTTCCAGATGTTAAACCTAGTAGTATCAAATGGGATTTACAACGCAGGGACTTTACTGTTAATACTTTAGCTGTCAACCTATCTTCTGACAAGTTTGGTGAACTGGTGGATTTTTGGGGTGGTTTAGATGATTTGAAGTTAAAACTGTTGCAGGTACTACATTCGCGCAGTTTTATAGACGACCCAACCCGTATGCTTAGAGCGGTTCGATTAGAGCAGCGTCTTGGCTTCAATATAACTGATGAAACTCTTGATCTTATAGTAGCTTCACTGTCATTATTGGATAATGTAAGTGGCGCTCGGATTAGGCATGAAATAGAAAGAATACTGCGTGAAGAGTTGCCAGAGGTAGTATTAGCACGATTGAATGACATAGGTGTGACCGAAGCTATCCATATCTCTATGATTGACAATGTAGGCGAGTGGTTAGAGAGTAAATTTGTATTAGCTCGCGAATATCCGCTTGTATCAGATATAGTCTCTGTTTATTTTGGTTTGTGGTTATATAAGCTTAGTAGTGATGAAGTCGCATCAATATGTGCTCGACTACAAGTATCTGCAAAGATCGAGCGGAGCTTGATCCAAATTGGTCGGGTGAAATCGATACTATCTGAATTAGATGTGTCTGCTAGGCCAAGTGATATTACGAGTAAATTGGAAAATTTGTCCGATATTGCTCTGGACGTATTGGTTGTAGCTGTCGACAATAATGATATTCGCAAAAACATTGAAAGATTTCGTGATGATCTTAGGTATGTTGAACCTATAACTAATGGTAAAGACTTGTTGGAATTAGGGTTGTTTCCCGGGCCTGGCCTGGGAAGAATATTGCTTAGGTTGAAAGTTGCATGGTTAGACGGGGATATATCCAGTAAAGAGGAAGAAAACGAACTAGTTGAAGTTTTGGTTGC
>CAWWAV010000221.1:0-2680 GCA_963934935.1 uncultured Anaerolineales bacterium | reverse complement strand
TGGCCGAATTGTCTACCTATCCATTCTATATGTTCGAGTGCCCCCAACGTGCCTGCTTGTCCTTCATGACTTTGCGTGCCGGTTTCAAATTTGTGCGGAGGATGGTTTTCAGCTGGGCGTACTTTGTATGGTGGAAGTCTGTCAAGTAATTCATATTTCCCCCATAGTACGCCTTGATGAGGCCCAAAGAATTTGTATGGGCTACACACTAGAAAATCAGCATCCAGCTCTTGAACGTCTATAGGAGCATGAGGTGCATATTGTACGGCATCAACAAACACCAATGCGCCTACAGAGTGTGCCATAGAAGCTATTTTCTTGATTGGATTTATTGTACCCACTGAATTTGATGCATAACCAATTGCTATCAATTTGGTTTTATCGGTGATTGTTTTTTCAAAATCGTCCAAATCGAGAGTACAGTCTTTTGGATTAAAATCTATCCATCGTATCTTTGCACCAGTTTCGTCAGCGAGTTGCAACCAAGGGGAAATGTTTCCGTCGTGGTCCAGGCGTGTGACGATAATCTCATGTTCGGTTTGTATCCAATTTGCTAGTGATCGTGCAATTGCAAAAGTGAGACTGGTCATATTTTGACCAAATACAATTTCACGTTCACTATCTGCATTGAGGAACTCAGACATCGCACGTCGCGTCTCAAGTAAAATTGTTTCGGTGTCTATAGAGGTACGGAAAGACCCTCCACGATTAGCATTGTTGTTAATTAGGTAATCTTGTATTTTGTCTAGACTAGCTTTACATATTTGTGTACCACCTGGATTGTCCAGATATATTCGGTTTATGTTTTTGTCCTTTATGGTAAGAGACGGGAACCTGGCGCGAATCGTGGTGATATTGTAGTCATCAGCAGCAAACATGTTACCCATATCTTATTATATCAGTTCAAAATTGTAAGTTGAGAAACAATGTTGTTAACAAAGTGGTTCATATTGGGGTATATGAATTTGTTTGGATTAGACCTGCCAAGTTTTACCCTATGCTAAAATTAGTTGCCATGGGCGGTCGCCGGATAGACCTAAACTCAGCCGATCTGTCAGTTATTTTACAGGAAACGGTATTAGATACACGTAAGGCAGAGGTCCTAATTGATGCAAGACCATTTTGGGACTACTCTGAACTGCGCATGCTGCCTGGTTTCGGAAAAAAGACATTACTAAAACTTGCTGATGCTGCTACAGTTGTCCCTCCCCAACCCATCAATATAAATACGTGTAGTGCAGCAGACCTGCAATCGATCCCAGGGGTAGGAACTGTACTGGCACGTCGTATTGTAGAGGACCGAACATATGATAGTTTGGAGGATGTAGCACTGGTAAAAGGAGTTAGCACTAATGTAATGCATGTGTTGCGACAGCGCTCTGTGGTTGTTATTGAAGATAATAATAATCTCACAGAATCTGATTGGTCTAATACAAGTGCACTAGATATAAATAATTGTGATAAAGAATTGTTATTGCAGCTACGCGGAGTAGGACCTAAAATTGCCGAGAGGATAGTTTCTGATCGACCATTCGATTATATTGATGATTTGCGGGACGTAAAAGGGGTTGGTGCAAGTCTATTCGAAAAGCTAGATAATTTATGTGTAGTGTCATCTAGAGTTGTCCCTGATATGCAGGCTGAATTTGTCGAGGAAGATACATGGTTTGCTGAAGGTGACTTTGAAAATCCTAGTTTTGAATCAAATACATCCTTGCCACAAGTTGCTAATCCGGTAATGTCACTTGTAGCTTATGAAGCTGCAGTAGACCAGGAGATACGTAGAAGAATCCCATTGTTGTTGTCGGGTTGGATAGTAGCTATCGTAATAATTGTTGGGCTGTTTGTGTTAGGAAAAAATGAAATTGTTAGCTTTAATTGGCCTTGGTAAAATCTCGTATTAGGTAAATATATTCGATGACTCCTGCATCACGCAAGATTGATATAAACAGCGCCTCATTGAGTGCTCTTATCCAGTTACCTCAAGTAGGTCCGGCTCTTGCTAGCGAAATAATTGCTTCTCGTCCATATGCGCGTCTTTCTGAGCTCAAGCTGGTATCCGGCGTAGGCGAAAAGCTTTATATTGTTCTAAAGGATTATTTGCGTGTTTCCGCAGAGAGTGTAGTGAATGAATCGAATAGAAGTGGTAATGCTTCATCTTCTTTGGTGTTGTCGGGCAAACTAGATGTAAATAAGGCTTCGATACAGGAATTACAAGATGTACCAGGAATTGGACTTGCGTTGGCAGAGACTATAGTAGCGAGTAGGCCATACCGGCGTTTACCAGATTTGCAGAATGTTACGGGAATAGGTCAAAAGTTATATTCAGTATTACGAAAATATTTACGTGTTCCTATTGAGCGTAGTTCATCAGATATATCGGAAAAACGACAGTCAAAGACTAGTTCGGCAAATCAATATACTTCATCGACAGATGGGTTCGAACAAATACCCGAAATGCCATCTTTTGAGGGAGATAGCAGTAATCTAACAAAGGTTTCTGCCGATTCGGATGTTATATCAAAGGATGTTGATCCTGTGGAGGTTGATACAGTGCAGGAGCTAATTGGCCCGCCCATTATAGATGGTAGTCAGATTAGTGTTGATTTGGAAACAGCAGAAAGAGTATCTTTGGACTCTGTAAAAATAGTTAATAGGGAATCACGGTCTAATTGGCAAC
>CAWWAV010000220.1:0-2694 GCA_963934935.1 uncultured Anaerolineales bacterium | reverse complement strand
CATTGACTGCGATACGCGCACCATTTAATACCTGATAACCTATTTCTCTGTACAGTCCACTAAAAGGTGCGACTATAGCTATCTTTACCACAGGCCTATATACATTACAGCTATTCAGAACAGGAGTAGTTAATGCTAGTGTTATCAGTAATAGAGATGTTATTTTCTTCATTGTTACAGGTGCATGTTACCTAAAGTCAGTTGCAGTTTGCTGCTAGGTGTTGTTCATAAGTATATGAGAAGGTATGTCTACCACTATTATCGCAGGCAGCTCTGAAATATAGGAAATCTGAGTATTCTGGGTTTGCTGCGCTTGCAAGTGTGTTGGCACTAGGGTTACAAATAGGTCCTGGCGGAAGACCTACAATTACATATGTGTTGTACGGGCTATCGACTAATCTAGGATCTAAAGATAATTGAGGCCACCAATTGTTTGAAGTAGCTAAAGCATATTGAGTTGTTGCATCAGCAGCTAGCGGCATTCCTAATGACAATCTATTTAGAAAAACACTGGTAATTTTGGGTGCTTCCTCATCAAGCATAATTTCGCGCTGGACGATGGACGCTAAAGTTACAAATTCGTGAAACGTAAGACCATGTAAATTGGCTTGATCTTGGAGATAGGACGTATTATTGTCGAAGGTGGTGAGAATTTGATTTAGTATCTCGGTTTCGCTTGCCTTGGGTGAAAATATATACCTTCCAGGGTATAGATAGCCTTCCAGAGAGCTTTCAGGTGGAATTTGGTTGATAAAAGCATATTGACCAGGCAATTGTAGGTCGCGGTTGATGAATGCCAAAAAGGTGTCGCTATCAACCGAGAGATGCGGATGGCGGGCAAGTGACTCAGCGAGCTGTTCTCCTCGCCAACCTGGCCAAACGTAGAACATTATTTCATTAGGAATCGAGGAAGTAAGTGAATGAGCTATCTGTATAGTGTTCATATCTCCTGCAAATTGGAAATAACCAGACTGAATACGCGAGTCAATGCCTTTGTATATCATATATTGTGTAAGCAAGTTAGCATCTGGCACTATACCTTCATCCGCAAGACGTTCTGATATTGCATTAGCATTTTCGCCATTCATTATTACAAATTCAGTAATTTCATTACTATTGCGTTTGTTTGTATCCAAAGTAGCAATATTCGGCATTAGTTGGGCTCGAAGCAAGTTCGTCTTCCATATTGGCAAATTTTCAGCAGGTGGACCTAGTATAGAAGCGGGCTGGATGACTTTCTGCCATACATAAACTAATGAGATGACTACAACAAATATTGCGCAGTTCCGGATAAGAATAGTTAATTTAGACGCAAATGAACGTTTTGATTTACGTCGGTTTCTGTTCTTGGGCATGGGTATCGAGATAGTCTTGTAGTATTACTGCGGCTGCTATAGAGTGTACGGTGTTAATCTTTGTATTGTTAGCTTTTGTTATTTGCTGTGCTCTCAAAGTAGAGTCTGATTCGTCCCAAAACAATAAGGGTAGATCGGTTGCGGATTTGAGAGTTTTGATAAAACGGCGCTTACGTTTTAGTGCGTGTAGATTGGATCCTTTCGAATCAGATGGTAATCCGAGTATTATCTTTCCGACACCTTTGTTTTTAGTAATATTGGTGATGGCCTCTACGTCTTCCTTAATGGATTTATGTAATATTGTTGACAGTGGTCTAGCTACAATTCCTAGGAGGTCGCTAATTGCTATTCCTATATGCTTAGTACCGTGATCAATTGCTATAAATCTCATTAATTTGTTGTGTAGTCAGGTGAATTTACTGTGATGCTGGTACGCCAAGTGAGCCAGGGCATCCGGTTCATCCACGCAGGACGAATGACTATTTCTGGGATTTTGCTTAGGGCAAAAGTCTGTAATAGATCTCGTTTGGCTTGAGTGATGGGCTTCCAGCGAATTGTATTGTTTACATCCGATAGTTCTATTTCTGGAGCAGCTATACCTGTTATAGTAACTTGGATAAATATATCACCCAGCTGATTTGTTGAAGCATTTGATCGTGAATATTGGACTGTATCTTCGTAAAGCTTCATGTTGGAACCGAGTTGATTTTGTAGTGTTTTGTATCCTACCTTGTATGCATCTTGCTCGTCAATGACTGTGACACTTATTATTGCTTGCATTGTGACTGTCAATTTGTCAGTGTGCTCTCCGATTGAATGGCTGTAATTTAGGTCGAGAACATCTTTTATTTCCGCAGTTTCTATACTAGATAACCGATATGATGGTAGGTTAGCTACTATATCGGCAAATCCATATCCGCGCAGGTTGTTAACAAGAGTGTCATATGCTTTAGTGCGATCAAGACGAGTTACTGCTGGTACTGTTACTGTTTGACCTCCTGTGATGGCTTGTCGATTTGTAACTGCAACTTGTTTGGATAATGGTCCCTCTACTCGATTTATTAGTGATGGACCCACATTTGCTACTGGACCAGGGAGTGCTGCTCTAACTTCTACTACAGTAATTAGCCCTCGTTTCCCATCAAGCGCAGCGTCATGTTGCGTGACGTAAGTAATCGGTTCTAGTCTGCTACTAGTACTTACTGCGGTACCTGCTGGTATTGTCACTGGTTGAAATGTAAGATTAGTAAATATTGCTGAACCTGATGCGTATTGTATTGATAGGTCACTCGTACCTGTTGCCTCTATTTCAACTTCTCCACTTACAATTGTGTTTTCG
>CAWWAV010000219.1:0-2695 GCA_963934935.1 uncultured Anaerolineales bacterium | reverse complement strand
CAGAGAAATCCATCTAGCTTTCTTTTCTACTCTAAAGAACAAAAATAGAATAGCAAGAGTTGCTAAGGTGAGTAGGAACACAATGTCCCACTGAAGTAGAGATAAAGATTCTGTTTGCATAATTGCTCGTGATTATACTGTGCTGGATTACATGTGAGTGCAATCTATTCTTAAACTTTTGTTTGAAAATGATACAATCCAGTTATGGCGATAGAAATATTAAAAGCTTCTGTAATATCAAAAATATCAGCTGGAGAAGTTGTAGAAAGACCTGCTTCGGTAGTGAAAGAGCTCTTAGAAAATTCACTTGATGCTGGTGCTCGAAGTGTGGGGATAGATATTTTAGACAGTGGGCTTGGTCAGATCAAAGTTGCAGATGATGGGAGTGGAATTTCTGCTAGCGAAGTGGAATTGGTGTTTGCTAGGCATGCGACTTCGAAACTTAATTCTGAGGCAGATTTGGAAAGTATCAAAACACTAGGTTTCCGTGGTGAGGCCCTTGCTTCCATTGCTGCAGTAAGTCGAGTTGAATTAGTTACAAGATTTGCAAGCGAGGATACCGGCGTTCGTTTGAGTTTGGTGGACGGAAAATTAAAAAACAGAGTAAGTGTTGGAGTGCCACCAGGGACTATCATTCAAGTTGATAATCTCTTCTACAATGTTCCACCAAGGTTGAAGTTTTTGAAATCAGGATCTACAGAGCGAAGTCTTATTAAGAGGATTGTCTCTAGGTATGCTATGGCTTATCCTGATATTCGTTTCAGTTTCATGTCTGACAATAGAAAAGGATTTCAAACATATGGCAATGGTAACTTGTTGGATGTTATCACATCTGTATATGGAGTGGATGCTGCAGGAAAAATGGTCGGTATTTCTGACGTAGAGCAAAATGAAATTATTGTGAGTGGGCTAGTTAGCATTCCTGAGTTGAGTAGATCCAACCGTCAAGAAATTACCTTTTTTATAAATGGAAGACATGTATATGATGCACAATTAAATTTTGCGGTGATGCGAGCTTATCACACAATGTTAATGACTGGTCGGTATCCAATTGCAGTCATATCTTTAGTTATTCCACCATCAAAAATTGATGTCAATGTGCATCCAACAAAATCAGAAGTACGCTTTGTAGACAAGAATATCGTATTCCGCGCAGTGGAAAAAGCAGTTCGTCGAACATTGTTAGATTACGTTTCTGGATCTAGCATGATTAAATTACCACCAAGTGGGGACGGATTATCTCAAACCTCTAGTTGGCTAGAGCCAGATGATAGCAACAAAAAACGTGAAATACCCAATTCAGAAGATAGATTGATTGATAGCCGAATGTCTGGAATAGGGTTGCCTGTGCTGAGAGTGATCGGTCAAACTAACAATACATTTATCCTTGCTGAAGGACCAGATGGTATGTATATGATTGATCAGCATGCTGCGCATGAGCGAATTCTCTACGAGGAATATGTCGATGCCGCAAAACTGGATAAGCTTAGATCACAAATGTTGTTGCAAGCTTTTACGCTACAGTTGGCTGCTGAAGATGCAGAGATACTACGCAATAATTTGGATAAAATCCTAAATTTAGGTTTTGAGATTGATAGTTTCGGTAGTGATAGTTTCATTGTTCGTGCAGTACCTGCTATAGTAGATTCTTCCGATATTGAACAAGTGCTCATGAGTATCGTCAAGTATAGAAGTGATGATTTACATGGAATTTCAGAATGGTCTGAAGATCAAATTATAAAGCGAGTATGCAGGCTAGTTGCTGTTCGGGCAGGCAAGGTGCTTTCATTTGATGAGCAAGTGGTTTTGTTGCGTAATTTGGAGCGTTGCAAATCTCCTGGTACTTGTCCACATGGTAGACCGACTATGATTCACTTCAGCTTGGATACAATCAGAAATAGATTTGGGCGCAAAGGGTAATAACATAAGGATGGTCTAAACCTAAACCAAACAATGTACGCAATTTGGCTAGAAAACAAAGATTTGTATGTCCGAGATGATCTTCCAGTGCCTGTACGGATGCCGCATGAGGTTCTAATCCGTGTCCTACGAGCGGGAATATGTAACACTGATCTTGAGCTTATGCGTGGTTATTATGCATTTTCTGGTGTGATCGGGCATGAGTTTGTTGGATTAGTAGAGGAAGGTCCGAACGAATTGATTGGTCAGCATGTGGTTGGCGAGATAAACGCAGTTTGTGGTAGGTGTACAAATTGTTTACAGCATAGACGTACTCATTGTACAAATCGTACTGTTTTGGGTATTCAAAATCGTGACGGTGCTTTTGCTGAGTTTATGACGTTACCTCTCGAAAATTTGCATTCTGTACCTACCACATTATCGCTAGATGCTGCTACATTTACTGAGCCTTTAGCAGCTGCAATTCAAATACAATCGCAAATTAAAATAGACAAACACGATTGCGTTATGGTACTTGGTGCCGGTAAATTGGGCCAATTGATCGCTCGCTCTCTAGTATTGACGGGATGTGATTTGCATGTGTTTGACCGCAATCACTCTAAATTAAATTTGCTATCAAATAGAGGCATAAATACTGGTGACGTAGATACAATTCCTAAAGGTGTGTTTGATGTTGCTGTTGAGTGTACAGGTAGCCCTAGAGGTTTTGATATTGCACGTCGTTCTTTGAGATCACGAGGCAGTTTGGTTATGAAAAGCACATATGCAAGTCACT
>CAWWAV010000218.1:0-2705 GCA_963934935.1 uncultured Anaerolineales bacterium | reverse complement strand
GTGGGTCGTGCAATTGTTCGTGACCCGGCAGTTTTCTTGTTTGATGAACCACTATCTAATCTTGATGCAAAATTAAGAGTTCAAACAAGAGCAGAGATATCAAAACTACATCAAAGACTGCAATCTACTTTTATTTATGTGACCCATGATCAAGTAGAAGCTATGACAATGGCAACACGAATAGCAGTGATGAGTGATGGTTTATTGCAGCAGATTGATAGTCCACAGGAACTTTATGACAAACCAACCAATATGTTTGTTGCAGGCTTCATTGGATCACCAAGTATGAATTTTGGTGATGCCAAGATATCTAAAATGAATGGCGATATAATAGTGGATACTGGTGATACTGCATTGACCGTGCCTAGTGATCAAAGAGATGTATATGCAAATCACATAGGTAAGGAAGTTGTGTATGGCATTCGACCGGAAGATATACATGATCCTAAATTTACTCCACCTGGTGTAACTAACCAGTCGTTAATCGAAGCCAAAGTTGATGTTATGGAGATGATGGGTAATGAGGTTTTCTTATACCTGAAAGTTAGTGATAGGACCATGATTGCGAGAGTGGATCCCCGTACTGACTATAAAGTTGGAGATACTGTGCAGGTGTCTGGTAATACAGGTAATTTGCATATCTTTGATAAAACCACTGAGATAGCAATACGCTAATTTGAAACTTGATTTTGAGTTGGAACCTTTAAGGGTAGGCAATAGCCTACCCTTAACTTTAAATTAAATAAGTAGCCAATATGAGTCTAATTGATTCGTTGACAAAAACTAATAATACCAAAATAGTAATGTTAGTTTTGGATGGTCTTGGTGGACTGCCTGATCATTCAAATGGTAAGACTGAGTTAGAACAAGCTACTACCCCACATTTAGATAAAATTGCTAAAGAAGGTACTGTGGGACAAGTGATTCCCATCCAAACAGGTGTTACTCCAGGTTCAGGTCCTGCACATTTGGCCTTATTCGGTTATGATCCTTTGAATATTTCAATTGGTCGCGGTATATTAGAAGCATATGGAGTAGGAATCCAGGTTGGAACAAAAGATGTTGCAATACGAGGCAATTTCTGTACTGTCGATCAAAATGGAATAATTCGTGACCGTAGAGCTGGACGTATTTCCGATGAAATCGCTATTCCATTAGTTAAGCGCTTAGCAGAGATAAAGATATCAGGATTAGAAATTGATATCCGTCATGTAAATCAATATAGATTTGCGATGGTGTTGTGTGGTGATGATCTGAGCGCAGACATCAATGATACTGATCCTCAAGATACTGGAGTGCGTCCCCTGGATCCGTACCCTAGATCAGCAGCAGCAAACAAAACTGCAGAGCTTGTAAGTGAATGGATTGCAGAGGCAGCTAAGATGTTGCATGGTCAACGCGATGCAAATATGGTAACTCTTCGGGGGTTTTCAAATAATCCGGGTTTGGAGACATTTGGTAAGCGTTATCAGATGTCTGCTGGTTGTGTAGCTGTTTATCCGATGTATAGAGGAATAGCGACATTGGTGGGTATGGAGACGATTCAGTTTGACGGTGTAAGCCCAGAAGACCAATTTAGAGCAGTAACAAAGGCAATTGTGAGTAATAATTACGATTTTGTGTTTGTACATGTTAAACAGACTGATAGTTACGGAGAAGATGGCAATTATGATGCAAAAGTTAAGGCAATCGAGGAAGTTGACAAAGCAATACCAAAACTTATGCAAGCAAAACCTGATGTTTTAATTGTTACTGGAGATCACTCCACTCCTGCAAGAATGGAATCGCACTCATGGCATCCAGTACCGTTGTTACTATGGGCTCCAGATACAGTACGTCAGGACCATGTTGATCAGTTTGGGGAAAGGACATGTTTATCTGGTGGTCTGGGAACTGTAAATGGAAAAGATGTAATGTCGATAATTTTAGCCCACGCAGGTCGACTAAACAAATATGGAGCCTAGGAATACTTAGCAGCCCACCACAATAGCGCACCCTCAAACAATGATGCTGCTGCTATATAAGTCGCAACGTCAGACCAAAATCTTGGTGGAAAAAGCCTTATCAGCATATCAGTGTAGCTAAATGTCCAGGTGCCAGCTTCGAAAAATATTTGGTGAAAATTTGTGAAAAAACTGTCAAAATTTATCAAAATATACGCTAATAACGCAATAATACCAACAACAATAACCCCAGATCCATAACTAACCGATTGTTTTATAATATCATCTGTATTAGGTTTGAAATATAGCCACATGAATGAGCCTATCACCAGTAAAATCGATGTTCTCCATAGTATGAGCACTCTACCTACTAGCAATTTTACGTCTTCCATATGGTGAAGCTCGCGCTCATTATACATAGGATTCCCGTCAATATCTTTATCCTGGTTTAAATAAGATACATTTTCGCTAGAAACTAGATACTTTATTGCCCGATTCGCCAATCTAACTCTAGTATCTTTACTCATGCCCATCGAATCCGGCGGAAAGCCTGTCCTACTGTATTCGTAGGTTGTAAACCAGGGGTTAATAAAAATACGCAAATTACTAAGTAATATTGCTAGCGGTAGGAAAATCACTATTATTGCGGATAAGATCGAAGATGGCATTCTGTCGTTTAAGTTAGTGTGAAAAAATGTTATGGTTGTTTATGCCTATACGCATTATACTAATATACGCACTTAGTGAGTTGGTATTTTGTAT
>CAWWAV010000217.1:0-2706 GCA_963934935.1 uncultured Anaerolineales bacterium | reverse complement strand
TCCCAGTCAATCGCGCAAAATTATGTTACGCTGCTAAAGAAACACTGGCTAATAGATCTGCCAATCCAGATTCAGAAATATGCATAGTACTGAGTATAGATTCTTACTTGAACGAACTCAACAATAAGTACTCAGGTGTAAATGCACCTACTGATGTGCTCAGTTTCCCTGCCACAGACAACAATAAGTACTTGGGTGACATCATATTATCTACTCAATATGCTGTACGCACAGCTAATGAAGAAGGTCACAGTGTAAATGAAGAACTTCAACTACTGACAGTACATGGAACGCTGCACTTGCTTGGTTATGATCACAGAACTCCTGATGAACAGAAAATAATGTGGGCTATACAAGGGGAAATATTATCAAATATGGATATCGAAATCAGTTATCCAATTACGAATACGTAAAACAGACTGTCTGCAGCAAATCACTTAACAATAGGAGAGATTCAACATGAAATTCAATTTAATTAGCAACAAGATTGCAGAGATCGATGTTGACACAATCATATTAAGTTGTTTCATGTCGGATGACTCTACAAATGGATTAGTGCACGATACAGACGTTGAACTCAATGGGACAATATCTGAAATACTAAGCCGAGGCGACCATGAAGGTAAACTTAGGGAAGTCACTGAAATTTACACTAGTGGACAGATACCTGCACATAGAATAATTTTAGTTGGGTTAGGCCCAGAAAACACTTTCAATGAAGATTGTATTAGGCATGCTGCATCCGCGGCCGCTATGCGTGCTCGACAACTAGGAGCATCTAAAATAGCTTCTATCATACATGGAGTTGAACAATCTAAACTCTCAGCTAAAGACGCTGTGCGCGCAGCTACAGAAGGAACAATGCTCGCCCTATATGTTTTTAACAAATATAAGAGTGAAAACAAATTTGGTAGCATAGAATCAGTATCATTCATAGAACCTGAAAACATTCAATCAGAGGATTTACTGAAAGGTATAGAACAAGGTAACATAATCAGCAATGCTGTACAACTGGCGCGAGACCTTGTAAACGAACCACCTAATGTTTGTACTCCAGCATTTCTAGCTGAACAAGCTAGGCAAATAGATGATGATCCCAACACTGATGTAAGTATTCTAACTGAACCAGAAATTGAAGATTTAAATATGGGGGCATTTCTCAGTGTAGGCAGAGGTAGCACGAGAAAACCTAGGTTTATTGTGATCGAATACAACAAGAAACTCCTGGATAAAGTTCAGCCACTAGTTCTAGTAGGCAAAGCGATTACATTTGACACAGGGGGATATTCTCTGAAATCTGCTTCTGGCATGTCAACTATGAAGGCAGATATGGCTGGTGGCGCAGCAGTAATAGGAGCTTTACAAGCTGCGGGTCAATTGAAGGTGCCATACCCAGTCATAGGGTTAATTCCTGCAACAGAAAATATGGTTAGTGGGACAGCCAGCCATCCATCAGACGTCGTTAGTGCATCCAATGGCAAAACTATTGAAATTGTAAACACTGACGCGGAAGGTCGCCTAATACTTGCAGACGCACTAGTTTACGCTGCCAAATACAATCCAAAGCATGTAATTGACCTCGCTACTCTCACAGGATCAGCCGTTATAGCCCTAGGCGAGGGAAGTGCTGCAGCACTATTTTCCAATGAAACCAGCCTGATAGAACAGCTTTTGACAGCCAGCGAATCCAGTGGGGAACGAATATGGCACATGCCACTGTACTCCGAATACACTGACTGGATGAAAGCAAGTAATGTGGCAGACTTACGTAATAGTACTGAAAAACGTGACAGTGGGATCGGCACATCGGCAGCATTTCTTCAAGAGTTCACAGAAGGGTATAGATGGGCTCACATAGACATAGCACCGATGGCATTTCTGTCTGGCACTGGCGTGATAAAAAGACTAGGTCCAGCAGGTGCTACTGGATTTGGTGTAAGACTGCTATCTCATCTTATGTTAGAGTATGAAAACCAACAAAATACTAACAATTAGTCGATGAATCAATGGTTTTAAGATGTTCCCAACCATATATTCCGCTATTATGACCATCGCTCCAGTATAGTTTTAAGGCATAGTTTCCAGCCAATTCTACCGAATCAAGAGAAAAGCTCTTAACCGGATTTAAACTGAAAACCATGTCTGTATTACTAGTGTTTGCAGTTGAATACTCGTTTCTACATTGCGCACATGGACAAGCATCACGCAGCGCCTGCCAACTGTATTCAGCACTGCTGCCGTCATTCCAATTTACAACTAAAACTTGCCTTGGCTTGTCCAATTTAATTGATTGCGGACGAATATGCATTAAGTTTTCCTAAACATTTGTCCAACTAAGTTAAGTCAATACCCCTTCAGCAATGTCAACGTACCACTTGAAGATAATTAGATGCTCCCCAACCATTCCGTCGATCATCAGCTTGAGCCACTATAAACCACCAAGTCATACCATCAGCTTCACGCGGACCTTTCTGAACTACAAATACCTCGTAATCTAATGCTAAATAGTTCACCTCAGATTCCAAATTAGGTTCATACCGTAAGCGAAGCCCACCTCCTGTATTAACGACTTGAACATATGATCCTGTCTTGATAAGACTTCCCGCTGGAGGTGGAGGAAAAGTTGGCGTCTGAAGTGGGACTGGAGTATCACTAATTGGCACATCAATTACAGTAGTAGATGTGCGCTCTGGAGTTATTACTAAT
>CAWWAV010000216.1:0-2715 GCA_963934935.1 uncultured Anaerolineales bacterium | reverse complement strand
ATCAGAATTCCAATACCAGTTAAAGTCACAACTAGTGAAGAACCCCCATAACTAATAAGTGGCAAGGCATTTCCAGCAAAGGGTAATACTCCTAGTATGACTCCTATGTTGACTATAACCTCCATAGCAATCCAACCAGTCAGTCCACCTGCCAACAGTTTGCCAAAGGAATCTTGCACTCGCACAGCAATTAAGACTCCACGCCAACAAAGCACTACAAACAGCACCACTACAATAAGACTACCTATAAGACCAAGCTCCTCACCTATTACTGCAAAAACGCTATCTGTATGAGGCACAGGCAAATATGAAAATTTTCCTGCACTTTTCCCTAAACCTACCCCAAAAATACCGCCATCAACAAAAGCAACAATAGCCTGACGAACATGCCAGGATCCCTCAGTTATGTCACGCAGTCCAGCCAAGTATTCTGCAATTCTTTGCTGTCCTGTAGGATAAAAATTTATCACTAGATATCCTACAGATAATGCAATCAATAATGCTCCGGCAAGATGTACTATTGCTGCGCCAGCAAGAAACAACATCAGTACAGCAATTACAATCACAGTGGCTGCAGCACTAATATCAGGTTGTAAAATTATTAATGTAGCAACAATACCTACCAAAATTGCGAATGGAGCAATTCCATTCCAAAAATCCTTTAATTTATCCTGCTTGGAAGACATCCATACAGCTAAATATAATATTGTCACTAGTTTTGCTAACTCTGAAGGCTGATAAGAACCTGCAACCAAACCTCGATCGGTACCAATAATCAGAACCAATACTAATACAGTAATAGTGGCCATCCCCATACCTATAGCTACTATTGGAATACGCAGATGGCGATAATCTAAAAAAGCACAGCATACTAGCGATACTATTCCAAACAATAGATGCCACAAATGTTTGTTTAACATTACAAAACGTGAACCATGCCAGTTGTATGACAAATCAAAAGTGGTAGAAAATACCATCATGATGCCAAACACTAACAATATTGACGTCATCATAGCTAATATCCAGTCGACCTGGGTGGTTCTTCCCTTTATTCTGCCTTGCGGAGCTTTGACAGTTTGGTCAGACGTTCCACTAGCAATCATGATAAATTCACCACTAAATCTCTGTAACATTCACCCCGCTCTACGGCATCTGCAAATTGATCATAACTTGTACATCCAGGAGCTAATAACACCACATCTCCAGGGTCAGATAGAGTATAAGCAGCTGCAACTGCTTGCTCGATTCCTATGGTTTCTAGTAAATTAGTGAGTACAGGAATAGGATCAGGATCTGCTGCTTCCCCGGCAGTCGACTCTTTTACAAGTCTTTCAGACCCTGATCCCTCATCCGCAAATTGGATACCACCTTGCCTGCCAAATGGAGTGTCTATCTCTAACTGAGATTTGTCCCTGGCATCTTCTAACTCTCTTTTTATTAATGGAGCCGCTTCTCCAAACAAGATAATATTCTTAACTCCAGATTGCACTTCTTTGGCAAGCACATGCCATGGTAATTTTTTATCTCGGCCACCTAGTAATAGAATGACAGGATCGTCAAAAGCCTTAAGTGCCGCAATGGTTCTATCGGGCGTTGTAGCCATAGTATCGTTTACCCAACGAACTCCGTTGACTTCAGTTACTAGTTCCATTCTATGGGGAACCCCATCAAAATCACTTATCCCAGCTTGTATAGCATCAATTTCAACTCCAGAAGCAGCTGCCAATGCACTGGCTGCCATTACATTCATCAAATTATGAGCACCTAACAATTCTACGTCTTGACATGCCATTATTGAATTTGTGACTCCATTATGTCGCAGCATAATTGTTTCATTTTCGATAAAACAGCCATCATCAAAGTTTGCATTCGAATCCATACTAAATCCCCAACAATGACCACGAACTCTATCGCTCATTGCCCTAGTGATTTCATTGTCCCATCCCAATACTGCCACGTCATCTGATTGCTGACTGTCCAATATTTTTTCCTTAGCTGTCACATATTCATGCATATTTGTATGCCTATCCAAATGATTTGGAGAAACATTCAGTACACCAGCTATATTGGGGCTAGATGTCATAATTGCCAATTGAAAACTGGACATTTCCATTATCGCAATGTCCTGATCAGTCATTTGGTGCATATCAAGCAAGAGAGGATTACCCACATTACCACCAACCCACACATTCCTGTAATTTTGTGAAGCTGCAATAATTTTTCCGACAAGTAGCGTGGTCGTCGTTTTACCTGACGAACCAGTAATACCCACAACTTTGCAGGGCAATTGTTCTAATGCAAGCTGCGAATCATTAGATATAGGTATATCCTTGGCACGCGCCTCCTGCAACAACGGTATATCTAATGGTACTCCCCCTGACACGAATATAATGTCTACACCATCGAGAAGAGAAATAGGGTGTTCTCCTAAAACGAAATCAATAGCATAAGAACTCAAAGTTTGAATTGATTTCGCAAGATCCTCTGGACTTCGTAAATCCGTTACTATCACGTTTGTGTCTCCCGATACGAGATGCTTTATGACAGCCGTACCTTGCCTAGCAAGCCCTATAACAAGTGCAGTTTGCCCAATCACGCTAATTTTCTATCCCCACAATCCCCATCATTCCAATTGTCAATTATTAGCCTTATATTCTTGTGCATGATCTGATGCAATTCCAACCCAAAAATGATTAGGAAGTACATTAGCAGCAG
>CAWWAV010000215.1:0-2719 GCA_963934935.1 uncultured Anaerolineales bacterium | reverse complement strand
CAATCTGTAAATCTAACCTCCTATATAGGACATCTCTACTGGCGATAATCGATGTGATTGATTGCTGCGCAATTCAGAATAACGGTCATCTCGATTCTTCCAAAGTGACGATACTACATCAATTATTTTCTCATCAGATGCATCGTTCCTCAAAAGTGAGCGAACATCATAGCCTGATGAAGCAAATAAGCAGGTAAACAATTCACCTCTAGCTGACAATCGCAACCTACTACAGTCACCACAAAATGGCTGCGAAACCGAGGAAATTAACCCAATCTCACCACTTCCATCTGTATATTTCCAACGACTAGCCACTTCCCCTACATAATTAGGAGCTATAGGCTCAAGTGGCAATTGTGCTCCAATCAACTCAACAATTTCTGATGATGGAACTACCTCATCGAGTCTCCATCCATTACTATCGCCAACATCCATATATTCAATAAAACGAATAATATGTCCGCTCTCTCTAAAATGCTTTGCCATTGGAACAATACTGGCCAGATTGACACTACGCATTACAACCATATTAATCTTTATAGGACTCAATCCAGCAGATGCCGCATTATTAATGCCATTTATAACTTCATCAACGGAAAATTCTACATCATTGAGTGATGCAAATGTATCATTGTTGAGAGAATCGAGACTAACCGTAATGCGCTGTAAACCGGCCTCTCTAAGTGCTACGCACTTATCTTGTGTTAGCAGTGCACCATTTGTAGTGAGTGTCAAATCCAAACCTGGAACTAAAGCCAACATTTTTATTAGATAGTCTATATCTTTCCGCAATAATGGTTCGCCACCTGTGATGCGCACCTTAGTAATTCCTAGATTGACAAGCAGTCTAACAAAGCGAACAATTTCCTCATACGATAACATTTCACTTCTAGATAGATAGTTATAATCCGAACCAAACACCTCTTTAGGCATACAATATACACACCTAAAGTTACAACGGTCTGTAACAGAGATGCGCAAATCTTTCAATGGACGAGAAAATTTGTCTAAAACCATAATATTTTTACCTACTAAATACAAATGATACCACCCCTCTAATTATTAGTAGTGATAAGTATAATTGTGATTATATGACAATACATACGAAATCGTTTGTTGCACTAGAGATGCCACTAGTGTTGGAACAACTAGCCGAGCATTGCCAATTCTCTGCAAGCAGGGAATTGGCACTTAGTTTACGTCCCGCCAATAGTATTGAGGTATCTGAATATCGACTGAATGAAACCACTGAAGCGAGAACGTTCTTAAACAATCATCAGCATACTAGCATAGAAAATGTCTTTGATGTACGACACGAAATTAATAGGGCGAGACTATCTGCCATTTTACAACCCGTAGAACTTGTTCGCATTAGAAATATATTAGTTACATCGAGAGAACTGAAAAAAACTATATTGGCCGCTAGCAATGAAAGCAAAATCCTATTTCAACAAGCGCAGATCCTTATGGACTTGCCCGATCTAGAAGATGCTATTGGTCGTTGTTTAAATGATCAAGCAGAAGTATTAAGTACTGCTTCTAAAGTATTGGAAGAATTGCGTGAGAAATTCAAAAACACAAAGAATGATCTTCTACAAAAACTGGAGCATATAACTAACAACCCCAACAATATCAAGTTCTTACAAGAATCGATAATAACACAGCGATCTGACCGATACGTAGTACTACTAAAATCCAACTTCAAAGGTCGCATTCCTGGAATTGTGCATGGGGAGTCCACATCAGGTTCTACCCTATTTGTAGAACCTATCGTAACAGTAGACCTAAACAATCAATTACAACAATTACAAATAGCTGAACAGAAAGAAATTATGCGGGTCTTACAAATTCTGTCAGAAAAAGTGGGTAAGTGTGCCAACAAAATTGAGAGTAATGTAGAAACAATTGCTAGATTAGATTTAGCTTTTGCACGCGCCAGACATGCTGAAACACTCACTGCTACGCAACCCATATTGCTTCCGTGGAACGAAGACAACAATCAAACCTCAGACAATATCAGTCATGGATGTCCAATAAAATTACTAGGTGCAAGACACCCATTATTATCCAAAACTGATGTAGTAGCCATTGACTTTATAATCGACAAACATACGAAGATCATTGTAATCACGGGTCCAAACACTGGAGGAAAAACAGTCAGCTTGAAAACAATCGGCCTATTGTCCTTGATGGCAGCAAGTGGTCTGCATATCCCAGTAGAACCAGGATCAGCACTACCAATATTCAGCGGAGTTTTTGCAGACATAGGTGATGAACAATCTATTAAACAGAGCCTATCAACATTTTCCTCTCATATAAACAATATTAAAAGCATACTCGAAAATATAGATTCCAGATCATTGGTACTCCTTGATGAGATAGGCGCTGGCACAGACCCAGACGAAGGTTCAGCACTTGCACAAGCACTGTTAGAATACGTTCTAGAAAAAGAATCAGTAGCTGTAGTTACCACTCATTATCAAAGACTAAAGCTTTTCTCACACAATACTGATGGTGTACAAAACGCAAGCGTGGATTTCAATCCTAAAACACTGCAGCCATCATATAGCCTAACAATAGGACTGCCTGGGAGATCTAACGCACTCACAATTGCTAACAACCTAAACCTACCAAAACAAATAATTGGTCGTGCTAGACAATTATTAAATCCGGCAGATCAGAAAGCAGATTCGCTACTTGCTGACATATATGAATATCG
>CAWWAV010000214.1:0-2722 GCA_963934935.1 uncultured Anaerolineales bacterium | reverse complement strand
CCTATGGTGTTGAGGATGCTACTGATGCAGAAATAGTGGAAGTAGCGAAAGCGGCCAATGCTCATGAGTTTATTTTGAAATTTCAGGATGGATATAATACTCGTGTTGGTGAGCGAGGTGTGGCCTTGAGTGGCGGTCAAAAACAGCGTGTTGCTATAGCGCGTGCCCTTCTAAGAAACCCAGCAATTCTTTTGTTGGATGATTCCACAAGTAGTGTAGATACTGAAACTGAGTATCAAATTCAACAGGCATTACGCTTGCTGATGCGCGGGCGTACTACATTTATCATTGCTCATCGCTTGCTAACTCTGAAAGAGGCAGATCAGATCATAGTATTGGAAAGTGGTAATATCATCGAACGAGGTACCCACGAAGAATTGCTGACTAACAAAGGGGCTTATCGTAATCTGTATGACTTGCAACTGCGTAGTCAAGAGGAATTGCAGAATTTGTCTGCGTAAAGCCAAGTCAATAAATAGAATGAGCAAATTATGTCTACAATAGACAAAACGTGATTATGTGAATATGACTGACTCCAAAATATCTGCTGAAGATCGTCTAGCAGCCCGCTCAATACATGGGGCATCTGGCCGTAATTGGCTTTTCAGAAAAGGTGTAACTGCTGAAACTGCTGAAAGGCAACAGCGCGAGAACAGACTAGCTCAGTTTCTACAAGAAGATGAAGATGAGCTTCATGATAGTACTCGTGATGCTGCTTTATTGGCACGATTAATATCTTACATAGGTGCATACCGTCTCAAAATAATCATTGCTGTTGGTCTCATGATTGGCACAGCTCTCCTTGCCGTCATTCGGCCCTGGTTGGTTGCTCAGGCTATTGACAAGGGTATAAGGATGGATGACATGTACGCATTGCGAATGTGGACGTGGTTTTTTATAGGTGCGGCATTGGGTGAGCTAGTTTTTAATCGTGCTCGCATATTGATTATGGCTTATATCGGCACCAAAGTGGTGGCTGACATGCGGACAAATCTATTTCAACATATGCATAAACTCTCGTTAAATTTTCACAATAACTATAGCGTGGGGAGGTTGATGAGTCGTTTGATTAGCGATGTGGGTGTGTTACAGGATTTTATTACATGGTGGTTCACTGGAGTTGCGAGATCAGTATTCATATTGCTAGGGATTGTCGTGGCTATGTTGATAATGAATTGGAGATTGGCGCTTGTGACATTTGCAATTCTTCCATTAATGATTTTATTGACGAATTATTGGCGCCAGCGTGTTCGAAGTGTATACCGTGCAGCTCGTCTTCGTTTGTCTCTGATAAATGGATATCTTAATGAGGCTATAACTGGTATACGCGTAACAAAGAGTTTTACTCGAGAGAAAAAGAACAAGAATTATTTTAAAGATCTAAACATGTCGTACTTTGATGCCAATGCTGAGACAGCACGACTAGCTGCCATATTTTTCCCCGGAGTTGACTTTATGGCTTCGCTGGCCACTGCGGTAGTCGTGGGTGTAGGTGGTTGGTTAGTACTAAATGATACATTGACTGCTGGTGTACTAGTTGCATTCTTGATATATGTGGATCGGTTCTTTGAACCAATACGTGAGATGGCAGAGCGTTACAATATCTTCCAGGCTACTATGGCTGCTAGCGAACGGATATTTGGACTGATGGACACAAGTCCTGATCTGCTAGATGCTTCTGATGCAGTTAAATTGCCTACTGGTGCAGGACGAGTCAACATCGAGGATGTACATTTTGCCTATAAGAAAGGTGAGCAGGTACTGAATGGTGTCACGATAAATGCCGAGCCTGGTCAGACCATAGCATTGGTTGGTGAAACTGGAGCGGGCAAGAGTACAATTATCCGGCTTATAGCGCGCTTCTTCGAAGTAAAAGATGGTCGTATTTGTGTAGATGGTCATGATATACGAAAAGTTACTATGGGCAGTCTTCGGTCACAAATGGGGATTGTGTTGCAGGATACTTTTATATTTGGAGGCACCATATACAGTAATATACGTTATGGACGCTTAGAAGCATCTGATCAGGAGATTGTACGTTGTGCTAAGGCTGTTGGTGTACACGAATTTGTGGAACTATTGCCTGACGGATATGACACAACCGTGGGTGAAAATGGTGTGAACCTTAGTATGGGTCAAAGGCAACTAATTTCATTTGCGCGAGCATTGCTTGCGGATCCTGTTATATTGATTTTGGATGAAGCTACCAGCAGTATTGATACTACACATGAAATGAAAATCCAGGCTGCTTTGAAAATACTATTGGAGGGGCGTACATCGTTTGTAATTGCACATCGTTTGAACACTATTGTAAATGCTGACCAAATTGTAGTATTAGAAGATGGAAAAGTAATTGAGAATGGCTCACATCAGGATTTGCTGGCAATCAAAGGTAGTTATTACAACTTGTATACCATGCAATGGGCCAGCAACATATCTGACACTTAATCTCCGCGGCGTTTAAGCCGGAAAACACCCAAACAATTTAACCTAAATTTAAGCATGACTTAAACAATTTTTTAATCAATTGAAGTATGCTTCCGTTTCCTCCTTATAGTCTCCTCATAATCCCTCTTTGGGAATCTATGAAAGGAGTGCAACGACCACGAGTTCGCACTCCTTTCTTCCATTAACACTATCGTCAATTGATAGTTTTATGGATTAGTTCTTTGCTGGCATTGGATATGGTTGGTGATATTGGTTGCTAAATGCTGTCATCATA
>CAWWAV010000213.1:0-2727 GCA_963934935.1 uncultured Anaerolineales bacterium | reverse complement strand
ATTATCATGTTCAGGATGTCAGCTACATTGACATACTGCGTCAAGCCCATAAAAAAAACCTAGATGTAATAGCATTCACAGACCATAACACTGTAGCTGGCTACAGAACCATGCTGAGTGAAATAGATGACTTAGAACTCCTCGAAAGACTTGACCGGATGGATGACAAGGAGAAAGACCTACTCGCTGAGTACCGTGAATTGCTTTCAAAAATCCTAGTATTACCAGGATTTGAATTCACTGCAACTTTTGGCTTTCACATATTAGGTGTATTTTCTCCAGATACACCTATTCGATCAATTGACCACGTACTTCTCAATCTAAATATACCAGCCACAGAACTGGATAATGGCTCTTCAACTGTTGGTGCAAGCACTGACGTACTTACTGCCTACAAAGCAATTACTGACGCTGGAGGAATATCAATTGCAGCTCACGCTAATTCGACTCATGGAATAGCTATGAGAGGCTTCAAGTTTGGTGGCCAGACGAAAGTAGCATATACGCAAGACGAAAATCTTTACGCCTTAGAAGTAACGGACCTAAGCTCAACTAGTCGGCGCTCTACATCAAGATTCTTCAATGGGTCCAAGCCTGAATACCCACGTCGTATGCATTGCATCCAAGGGTCTGATGCACATCGCCTAATTCAAGATACTGTAAACACAAGTCATCTTGGAGTAGGAGACAGAATAACCGAAATGCAACTATCGACAGTCGATTTCAATTCTGTAAGAGACCTGCTTCGCAGTTCCAATTTTAGTCACACACGCCCATTCCGTGGTACAAAACGTGAGATTGACTATGTAAGGTCAGCACAACAAGAAGGTGCTAGTATTATCCAAAGCTTCCATCCTAGAATCACAAAACGCGGCGGGCATTTATTTTCCGTAATTTCAGATGTGTGTGCTATGGCAAACACGAATGGCGGAGTTATTTTTATTGGAACAACCAGCGATCCCGCCTCGCCACACACCGGAGTAGCGAATATATCACGCACTACATCTACTCTTAAAGGAGAACTTAGCAGACGAATTACGCCCACTATAAACTGTTCAATAGACAGTCTCACCAGCCGTGGAAAGAAGGTTCTACGAATAAATGTGCCACGAGGTGATGATCCGCCCTATGCGATAGATGACAACAGGATATTTGTACGGGATGAGGCAGAAACTACTGCAGCCGTGAGAGATGAGATAGTACAACTGACCCGCCTACCACGTAAGCACAACAAGACACATTCTGAACTACTAACAACTGAGCCAGAAAACAAATCTAAATCCCGAAAGATCGGACCTCCCAGAACAGGAGTTGAGATAGTTGCAACTGAAGAGCGTGATGGAACAATCTACCACACCATGCGTGACTTACGCAATGGAAATCAGGTAAAAAATGTGACTCGCGCATCCTCTAGACGATTATGGCACTATGCCATAATGCAGAAGGAAAATGATATTAGCATGAAAGATCTCAAGGTAAAATGGCAGGGCAATATTGGCTTTATTAAGCACTACAGGAAAGGTCCAATTACCCGAACAGATTTATGCCAGCGAGTAAAAGATGGACAAATACGCATATACTATGGTGTAACAGACGACGGCCTACATGGCCCATGGCGAAAACTCGCCAACACCTCAAAGTAAAGTGAACAAATCAAAACCTGATAAGTACCCAACAGTAGCAGTACTAACCATCAGCGACCGAAGTGCACATGGTCTCAGGAAAGACCTTAGTGGTCCAGCGGTTGTACAATCTATCCATAGACTAACAGGATGGGATTGCACCAAGACGGATATAGTTGCTGACGACGTCACCGAAATAAGCTCAACACTATCTCGCTGGGCTGATGAAGACAAAATCAATCTGATTATTACGACTGGCGGTACAGGAATGTCTATCCGCGATGTAACTCCCGAAGCTACTCTAGCAGTGATTGAAAGAGAGGCTCCAGGACTGATGGAGGCAGTCCGCGCTGCTAGTCTATCGATAACACCTTATGCGATGCTTTCTAGAGCAATTGCCGGTACTCGTGGGCGCAGCTTAATTATCAACCTTCCAGGAAATCCTAAAGCCGTAGATGAAGCACTCACAATACTTGCTACTGCACTACCACATGCTGTAGATCTAATTTCAGATCATCATACAAACAGTCAGCACCATTCCCGCAAACCAGATATTGATCCACAATAGCCGATCATCACTGACAACAGTTCTGATTTAGTAGCTTAAGCTCATGCTAGATAGCATAACTAAAAAATACCTCCAACCACACGTAATTGGTATATCCATAGTATTCGTGTCTACTATTGTGTTTTTCTGGCCTTTACTACTCGGTAGTGACTGGCACATACCCTATGGAGGAGGCGACTTAGAATCATTTATATGGCCCACATACAGATTTGCTGCACAGAGTCTGCACACTGGCACACTACCATTATGGAATACCTATCTCCATTCTGGATCGCCATTCGCTGCTGACAACCAGTCCGGATTGTTTTATCTACCAAATCTAATACTAGCGATATTACCAAATATCTCATATCGAACAATAGAATGGTTGGTGGTTCTACATGTTTTCATCGCCGGAGCAGGAATGTACTTCGCTGCTAGTCATCACTACAAATCTAAGGACTTTAGACCTCCACTAGTAGCAGCTCTAGCATTTCAATTTTCGTCAGTATTTATTACTCACATCGGCAATCTAAACATAATCGCTAGCGCCTCATA
>CAWWAV010000212.1:0-2737 GCA_963934935.1 uncultured Anaerolineales bacterium | reverse complement strand
GGAACACAATTCTTAGTGCTTTGCAAGATCAAAGGAAAAGCTAATGTATAGAGATATAAAATTATGGCTGCAACGTGCTACAGAATGTCGTAATCCATTAATACTGGCTCAAGCATTTAATTATGACCTGAATCGTTTGGCAATGATACAAGACTGTGTAGCTCTACCATCGCGCGATAGCAAGAAATTACTGATGGAGATAGAAGACGATACTGATTTTATCGGAGATGTACAGAGAAAACTGAGCAAACATACTCAATATTCACCTCGAGCAGTGGATTTCATGTTGTTTGGCCGTTCCGGATCTGTGTTTTTTAACGAAGTTACACTATATGTTATCGTGCGATCATTTAAGCCCAAAATAATGGTGGAAACGGGAGGTACACCGGGCAAGTCTACAGCATTCATACTGCGTGCTATGGAACGCAACCAATGCGGTCATCTGTATACTATTGACCTTCCTCCTGGAAATATAAATAATACACAATTGAACATGATTGAAAGTTATCATGAGTTTATGCCTGCAGGTGCTTTGTCTGGGTGGGCAGTTCCGGAATATTTGCGTGAACGACATACTCAATTGATTGGCACTTCTCGTGAGCATTTGCCGTCTCTACTCGAACAATTGGGTCATATTGATGTTTTTCTTCATGATAGTGATCACAGTTACGCAAATATGACCTGGGAATTTGAGATGGCATATCCAGCACTCGGTAGAGAAGGCTTGCTGCTTTCAGATGATGTTCTCGCGAATGATGCTTTCTCAGATTTTTGCGTTAGTAAAGGACTTACCTTTCGAAATGTATATAACCTAGGAGCTGCTCGGTCAAATACATGCTAAAGCAAATTCGAAGTTGGTTGAACATTACATTCGGTATACCTATAGTTGGTTTCCTACGCACTTGGATATTGAACGTAATAATTGGCAATGTGCCCTGGGCTGTAGTCCGGAATTTTTATTACAGACAGGTTTGTCGGATAAGCATTGGTAATAACACAGAGATTTGGTCAGGTGTGCGTTTTGCGGGCGGGGCTATGGACAAAATTAGTATTGGTGATCATTGTACTATTCCACACTACACGTTTTTTGTTGCTGGAGATAGCATAGTCATAGGAAATAATGTTGTATTTGGTCATGGGGTTGAATTATATACTTCTGATCATGATCCAGATGATCCATATTTCTCTAGACGCGATGCACCTATAACTATACATGACAATGTGTGGATAGGATCAAGCGCCATAATACTTAAGGGAGTTACCGTTGGCGAAGGAGCAGTAGTAGCAGCTGGATCAGTTGTTACTCGTGATGTGAAGGCTTTTACTATTGTGGGTGGTAATCCAGCTAAGTTGATAAGAGAGCGTGGTACTCGCACGTTCAAATAATCCCTCTTGTGAAATAGTATTATCGAAAATCTGTTTTTATTGTGTATACATTGTTCAAAACAACCAAGAAAATATTGTTAAATATTGTTAGTTCCAGGCACAGTTCGAGCGCGTCATTAGTAATTTACTCCGTCTTGGCCTTACTCCGAATGGGGATTGTAGCTCTACTTATAGTGGGATTTCCTCAATTAGAATCTCATGATGGCTGGTATTTTCATCATGGTGGTGACCAGAATTATTATTTTGATTTTGGCCTAGTTTTGTCACAAGGAACATATGAACAGTATTTTTCGGTTAATCTAGGTTTGCCAGCAATTATGGCTATAATAATTAGATTATTCGGATCTTCGACCTTCTCTGATTTGTTGCCTCATATTGTACTTTTGCATGGGTTTTTGTTTGGCGGTCTGTCAGTCATAGTCATAGGCAAATTGACTGCTCGACTTTTACATAGTCAAGATAGCGGCTATATTGCGGCTTTTATGTGGGCAATAATGCCTTGGTTAATTTGGTTACTGATTTGGCCACATCCACAGGCATCTTGGATGCGGATGCCTTATGTGCCTGGAGTGGCATGGTTGCAAGGTGTACCTGATGGTCCCGGAGTGTTTTTTGCGCTGATATCCATATATTTTTTGGTTCAATGCATTGAATCGTACGATGTAAAATGGGTGATTCTAAGCGCAATTGCCACTGGCATAATGCTGATGTTCAGAGTGCATTTTGTCACTATAATGTTCTTGTCATTGTTGGCGATTGGAATGCAGCGTCGGTGGTGGGATTTGCTGTTGTTCCCAACTGTAGCTGCCAGTGTGTATATCCCTCAAGTGTTATATAACAGACTTGCTTCTCTAAATATAGGCACTCCAGGTTACAACCCATGGCTACCTGGATACCTATATTTTGGTGTGATAGATGTAATGGCTGACACAGCTTATTATTATGACAACAGTGCTTTTAATATGGTTTCAGTTGATCACTTCATAAGTACTATACAGATGCTTCTAACAAGCAATATCATCCTGCTTTTCGGAATAGTTTTCATGTTCGTTTTTTATGTATGGGGATTCTATAGGACCGGTCAGTTGCTTGGTTGGGTGCGATCGATAATTTTGTTTGGGGCACCCCCTGCTGCAATAGGAGTATTATCATTCTCGTCTATTTTGGTTGAGAATGCATATCGTTTTACCTTGCCTTCTATTCCGTTCTTTGTGGTTCTAGTGTCATGGGGAATCACTGTTGTAGCGAGACGCAGTGGTAGAAACATTACTTAGTCGCACGTTTTTCGTTGGTTGGACGAATTATTCTAAAGACATTCTTGTATAAATTAGATCAGGACTAATCTATGGTT
>CAWWAV010000211.1:0-2744 GCA_963934935.1 uncultured Anaerolineales bacterium | reverse complement strand
TGCTACATCTCTCACAATGACGATCATCACCCCAAACCTGTTCTCTAGCAAGCGTTGTGTTACAGTTAGGGCAATAGTCAACTGGGGAATGCTTGCGATAGACCATATCGTTTTTATACATCTGCAAGAAGAACCATTGACTCCACCGATAATAACTAGGATCGCAGGAAACTGCTTCTCTTTCCCAATCCCACATTGCTCCCATTGTCCTCAACTGCTTACGCATATTATCAATATTCTTATAAGTCCATTCCTTGGGGTGAACATTACGTTTAATTGCAGCGTTTTCAGCTGGTAGGCCAAACGCATCGAATCCAATAGGAAACATAACGTTATATCCCTGCATGCGCATGTATCTAGCGCGAGCATCAGATGGAGTCATGGCATACCAGTGCCCAATATGCAAATCCCCACTTGGGTAAGGTAACATAGTCAAGGAGTAGTATTTTTCCTTGCTTTGATCAACTAAGGCACGGTACAGTTGGTCTTCATCCCATCGCTGTTGCCATCGAGGTTCAATTTCCTGAGGAATATATTTTTTTCTTTCCATAAACTCCTTCCTAGCACCTAACATTTTCAACTATTGCTACAAACAAAACCAACGAATACCCTATTATCTGATAATTAACCAAAAATCCCCACGTCCGTTCAGGGACGAAAGGGACGAAAGGGACTCCGCGGTACCACCCTATTTGATGAAAGTTAACCTAATAACCCCACCCACTCTACTAATGCTATAACGGACATTTCCGCTGCGGACTAATTAATTTCATCCACAGTACTTAGAGGCGAGTTGAGCTTTATTAGTGTTCCTCTGACACATGCCAAGTTTTCAGCCACTTACCCTGACTCTCTGAAGGATGGCCTAATACTCCTCTTCTATGATTACTGAGATATATTGCTGACTTTTATTGGCCAGGTTGTAGACAACCAACTAATTATAACAGAGTGCCACAAGGAAGTGTAATTTATTGCATTTTGAGCGATTATGGTGGTCTGATAATTTACATTATCAATATATATTCTTAATATCGTTTCAATATTAATTATCTCTGATCAACATGGGTTTCGAATGTCCAGTCACTTGCAACATCTTGAGCTTTTAACATGCGTGCATATGTCCCGTTTTTCTCCATCAAGGAACTCGGAGAGCCTGATTCCACTATATGCCCATTTTCTAATACAATCACCTTATCAGCATTACGTACAGTTGAAAGACGGTGAGCGATTACCACAACAGTTCGATTAGAAACCAGTCTAGTAATAGCCTGTTGTATAAGCGCCTCTGTTTCTACGTCCACTGCGGAGGTAGCTTCATCCAGAATAAGTATCGGAGCATCCTTTAAAATAGCGCGTGCTATAGACAGACGCTGCTTCTGACCTCCAGACAGCCGAACTCCACGTTCACCAATAACGGATTGATATCCATCTGGCATATCTAATATAAACTCCTCTGCATTAGCTATTTGTGCAGCCGAAATCACTTCCTCTTCAGTAGCCTCCGGTCTTCCAAAAAGTATGTTATGTCCCACTGTGCCATGAAACAGAAACACATCCTGCAGAACTGCAGCTATGCTTTCACGTAAAAACTGCAATTTGAGGTTGCTTACTTCGTACCCACCCACTTGCACACAACCAATATCAGTATCCCAAAACCGTGGTATGAGATTACAAATAGTAGTCTTACCTGCACCAGTAGGACCTACCAAAGCTACGATTTCTCCCTGGTCCACATCAAAGGAAATATCTTGCAGTATCGACACTCCTTTTTCATATCCAAAGGTAACATTATCGAATGAAATATTGAATTTAATGTCATTAGGGGAAACGGAATTCGGTTTATCTACTATGTCAGATTCCTCAGCAAGCAATTCGAACACACGATCAATACTAGTAGTTGCTTTTTGCAGCACATCATTGATAGAAGCAAGTGTCAAGAAAGGCTGGTATATGTGGCCCATATATACTACAAAAATGAAAATATCAGCTACACTCACCTGTCCTCGCATTGCCATTCCACCACCAGACCATATTACTAATACAACTCCGAGACCCCCTACTACTTCAATAATGCCAGCCGGCAAGAGCGATACGGTGTTAGCCTGGATCATCTCATCACGAAAGCGCACACTTTTTTCTTTGATTTGTGCCGCACTATTTTTCTCCTGTGCAAACGACTTGATGACTGTTATGCCTGAAATATTGTCCTGCACAGATGCTATTAACTCGGTCAAACTTTGACGCACACCTCGCCACATTTGACGAACAGGTGATACATATTTGTAAACTAGCCAAGATGCGAATGGAATCGGTATAAGTACCACCATTGCAAGTGTAGGATTTAGTATGAAAAGCACGGTCATCATGGAAGTGGGTATTATTAAGGCCAACAATGTTTCAGGAATGCCATGCGCAATAAAGTCTTCCACAGTTTCAATGTCATTGATTGACCTTGTCATAAGACTCCCCGTGCGCTGATCATTCAGAAAACGGTGAGATAAATGTTGTATATGCTGATACACACGATTCATAAGGTTGCACATTACACGGTAGGCAGCCATGTGAGAGAAAACACCATATCCGTATCGGGTGGCACCTCGTAACAGATACAACCCAAAAAGTGACACAGTCACTCCTATGAGATCTGATTCATCTGCACCTCCTTCGACAATCCATTCAATCATTCTACGAATCAAAAGCGGAGGTATAAGGTTGGTACCAGCAAATACCACACCACAGATAAC
>CAWWAV010000210.1:0-2749 GCA_963934935.1 uncultured Anaerolineales bacterium | reverse complement strand
TTCAGGTAGGATGATAAATGATTCGGACAGCTATGAGCTTACATCTATTGATGTTGGTGATACAGAAATGTCTTCAGTACCATGGTGGGCCACACTAGCTCGCCGCTTGGTTGGATTACCACAGAAAACCAAACCCCCATTTTGGCAAGATGTCTATCTCTATCGGAATGAAGATGTTTTTCCTGAAGCATGGATTGCATTCGATACGATAATGTTTTCAGACACAGATACATTATTCGAAGGAATGACCACTGCATCTAATGTGGATTTACGAGAAAAAGTGTATTTGTTAGCTTCAGAAACCGAAGACTTATCGTTGGTTAATGCACCTGGCCAAGCAACAGGATCAGTCATTATTGATGCTTATCATCCTGATCGTATTGAATTTGATGTTGATGCATCACAGGCTGGAATTTTAGTTTATCCTGATAACAATTCGCCAGGCTGGAAGGTAGAAATCAATGGCAAACAATCAGAACTGTTGAACGCATACGGTACATTCAAAGGTGTTATCGTACCTAAGGGATCGAGTCAAGTCATAATGTATTATCGTCCTGAATTTACCTTGTTTGCTATGAAGGTAGCATTATCTCTAGCTTTATCTATTGTATTTTGGGGTATGGCTATTTTGATGCTTTCCAAGTTTAGGAACTCTACAGATGTTGTTAGTTAGCTAGCCTTGAGTTCTCACAGGCCAATCAAACAATCAACGCTATTGAACAAATAGTATATAGGTGTTTTCATTGTTTTCAAACAAATTAATTAATAATTTTGTGATACGTGTAGTGTTATCTATATGGATGTTGGCAGCTGTGTCAATCAAGCTACGCGTGAACATATATGAACCATTTACTAATTTCCTAAAAGTTCATGGTTTGTGGCCACCTATGATATTGCTGCAGGATATTAAGTTTTGGATCGGATTCTAATAGTTAGAAAACAGGGAATTTAATGTTTGTATCAGCAAGTATTTGCCTAATATATACAATCTCATGTTTGACCATTGGATTGTTGTCGCTTCCAGCAGTTGGTGTTGCACGGAGTACCTGGCGCACTTATTCGGCATTGGCAATCATAGCGACTGCGTTGATGCTAGGTCAATGTTTGTTCGTAATTGCATGGACAGGACTTGGTTTACTGGGATATTTCTTACTGGGTCCTATTATTGTACTGGTGGTATTGATTGTAACAATAGGAATAATATTTGTACGCGGGGATATGGCAGTTTTGTTTAATCGGTTATTTGGTCAGATAACTCATCATTTTCTTGCGCTGCCACTGCAGATGAAATTTGTAGAGATTCTAGTGGTTTTTGTAGTGATACTATTCGGCATTTTTAATGCTAGTTTACCTGTTAGGTTTGGTGCTGGTGACGGCATCTTTTTCTACATGGTATTGCCCAAGTTGATGGCTGCATCTGGTAGTCTGATGCCTGTAATTGGATATGAACATACCCATAGCATATCCGGACTATTCGGTGAAATGCATCATTCGGTCTTGTTAGCACTAGGTAACGAGCAGGCAGCTTTGTTATTTGTTTGGGTCACTACTCTAACTATGCTTGCTATCTTGGTATCTCTTTGCGGAAGTTTAGGCGTAGGAAATGTAGGCAAAGTAGTTGCTATGGTAATGATGTTATCATCTACCACTGTAAGTTTTTATATGATTGATGGTAAAGTGGATATTTTTGCCGCATGTTTGGGGATTGCAGCTTTGTATTGGATTGTGGAGGTCAAACGATCTTCAGTAAATTGGTCAGCTTTTTGTCTGGCTGGTCTATTTACTGGATTTGCTGTAGTTGCTAAAGCGACATATGCTATCGCTGTAGCTTTACCAATATCTATAATACTATTGTGGGAAGTACGCAAATCCCGGTATCCAATGCATATGTGGATTGGTTTCATTCTCATTATGATATTGCCTTTGTTCACACTTGTTGTAAAGAATAGCGTCCTGTTCCAAGAACCATTTGCTCCATTTGTTTTCTTGGATGGGGAAATTGGCGATAAATATAATTCCCAAGGATATTGGAATTCTCTGGATGTTGCACGTAACATACTGCTAACTTATCCGTTCGCCTTGGTATATGGTGATCATGTTTTCCAATATGGAAATTTATCAGGGTTATATTTAGCGTTTGCACCGCTTATATTTCTAGTACCTATCGATTCGTGGAGAAAGCATCATATCCTCGTACGTTTTAGTATAGTAATTATAATGACCGTATTAGTTGGGGCAGTCTTGCAAGCGAGGTATTTTGCGCCAAGGTTTATGCTTCCAGCTTTGTTATCACTTATACCTGCTATTGCGTTTGCGACTGAAAATGTATATTGTTCTAGTCGGAAAAATACATGGTTTAGAAGTGTGTTCATAGTGTGTTTGTGTATTGGATTGATTGGTTACTCGACCATCGAACAGGATATGAAGAGATTGTTCCGTTACAAGATACAAGGTGTTGGCATATGTGACCTAGAAGGATTTCCTTTGCCTGAATGTCACGATATGTTGGCTATGAATGCACTAGCTGGAGTAGGCGATCGCATTAATGTGAGTAGCGGGTACACTTATTGGTTGCGAAGTGATCTTATTCAATGTATGGCAACCAAAGATGAACAAAAACTTCTTAGCGGTGGTCCAGACAATATGTCTAAATTGTATGATCTAGGATTCCAATATGTCGAAAAAGTGGGCGATCCATGGGATTTGACTAATGTACCGGCAAGCTTGAGTGTAAGTGCTAAATACAGTC
>CAWWAV010000209.1:0-2784 GCA_963934935.1 uncultured Anaerolineales bacterium | reverse complement strand
AAGAGACTGCTAACCAAGACTTTACCCGGACCATCAGCATCATTGTTTAGATTAATAAAACTTAACGGTGATAATAGGCTAGTATCTGCATGTTGGATAACATCCTCACAAAATGTTCTGATGTTCACATCCGCAGGTAAAGGAATACGTTTTGACTGCAATAAGGTTCGTACAACCGGACTCTCTGCTGGAAGTGTGCAGGGAATACGTATTAGTGACAAAGATGACCAAATGATTGCATGTATAACAGGGAGCAAAAACACAGAAATATGTCTAGTCTCACAAAATGGCAAAGCCAAACGTACTACAGTTTCTCAATTCCCTCTTCAAGGTCGTGGTGGAAGCGGGGTACAAGCATGCAAACTAGATGCAGGACAAAGATTGTCAGGTGCAGTTCAAGCGATTTCTGACATAGAAATAGTTGTAGTTACATCAAAGAAAAAATCCCAGGCACTCAAAGTCGCAAATGTGCCATTGCTCGGTAGATCGGCCGCTGGTTCCCACATATTGGACTTACGTGACAAAGAGAAATTAACCAGGATAATACTCTGTCAGCAAAGTCTGCATACCCAAACTAACAACAAATCTACTGGAAAAAAACGTAGCACAAAAAATTACAAGCCTAGATCGACAAAGAATAAATCAAATACTCCCAAAAACAAGAGCCAGGATGAAGCTTCTAAAAAGTCGTCTAAAAATCTCAATAATAAGCAGATACCTTTATTTAAAGTACCAAAATAATCGAACCCTAATCTAGGGTGTCTGAGATGTAGGGCTCCCATACAGACCAATGATTATCATAGTACAATCATTGCAATGAAAGACCAGGCTGAAGTTACTCTATCTATGACACATATGAATATTTTCCCGCCGGCAATGTTATGTCTATTACCATAATTGTCAATCCATACGCTAACAGATGGAAATGTGGCAAGCAGATTGACACCATAGACAAATGGATGAAAACCTCCAGTTTGGAATATCGCATACTTACAACTAATAAAAAAGGTCACGCAAAACAATTAGCTTTTGATGCTGCTAAATCAGGTGAACGCACTATTATCGCTGCTGGTGGAGATGGAACACTAAATGAAGTAGTCAACGGACTACTCAAGCATAATCTTGAACATCAGTTCACAGACTGTACTATAGGAATAATACCTTTAGGAACTGCTAACGATCTTGCTACTCAATTACACATACCTAGCAATGTTAAAGACGCAATAGGGATAATAGCGTCAGGATTTACGCGCAGCATTGATATAGGTAAGGTCAATGGTCATTACTTCATTAACAACTCGGCGATAGGACTGGAAACCGAAGTTACACTTGCAAATGAACGCATGACCAAAGTCCAGGGACCTCTTCGATATCTTTTGGCCGCAATATTGACTATATTGAAACGTCCTAGCTGGCAGACTAATTTAGTCTGGAACAACAGTGAATATTCAGGATCACTAACATTGGTATCAGTGGGCAATTCTAATAGAACCGGCGGCATGTTCTATATGACGCCAAATGCAATCGTGGATGATGGCAAACTTGATTTCATCTATGCTCCTGAATTGACGAGAAGAGAAATGTTTCGTTTACTACCACAGACACTTAACGGTAGTCACATATCTAACAGTGCAATTCACGAACATCGCACTAGTCACCTCAAAATCAATTGTGATCCGCCTACGACTATACAAGCCGATGGCGAAATTTTCAGCGCTGCAACAACTGATATAACATATAGCATAAAATGCCAGGCTATGAAGATTTTAGTTCCCAAACTCTAAGAAGATGTCAGGATAAGATAAGTGTATAGCGATCTTTAATTACATATTAATAAATTAATGATGGATCTTAACAGGGGTACCTATGTCTGAAAAGTTGTATAGCCATTCGGCATCCTCTATGGTTAGATTTATACACCCATGACTCATAGGAGTACCAAAATTATCATGCCAGTAAGTTCCATGAATACCGTATCCACTATAGAAATACATTACGTAGGGTACGTCTGGCAAATGCCATGGAACCCCCAAGTCCACTCCTCGCATGTCTGCTTTTAAGTGTTTTACATATATCTGAAATTGCCCGGTTATAGTAGGATAGCGTTCTGTACCAGTCGATACTACAAGTTCACGAATCTGTTCTTCTCCTTTCATAGCATATACACGCTGGTCACTGATATCTATATCTATCCAACCAAGTTCACCATCAGCTTCAACAATATCTAATTTGTTGCCTTGCTCTTCCAAGCTCACATCAACACTATCTATATCCCAAACTCCTACTAAATCTCTATCATGCAGGGTAAGTCGCATATCAAACTGAAATGAACTACAATCCGAGCCTTTTCTGTACATTATACGAGCAGTAACAATCGTCTCTAAAGAGCTATCGCTGTTATTTTCCACATCCTCAGCACTAACACTACATAAATCCATGTCGTGATAGCCCTGAACATAAGATTCGAAGCTCCCTCCATGTACCCGGTTTCTAAACCCATTACTAAGTAGTTGCCAAGACAAATCATAATTACCTTGACTTACATAATTCCAGTAATTTACAACAACATCAACTGCAGTGTCTTTGCTTCCATTGACAGTATATTCATATATGCGCTTTATATCCTCAGCAGAAGCGGTGAACGCGTATTCATATCCGGCACTATATAATTCTTGCCTCTGGCGATCCTCATCCTGCAAGACTACTCTTTCCGTCGTGACATCATTACTTATATATTCACCACTAAGGTCACTATCAATTTCCTCCGACACGATATCAGCATGT
>CAWWAV010000208.1:0-2793 GCA_963934935.1 uncultured Anaerolineales bacterium | reverse complement strand
GGAGATGTTTTTTATCTTCATTCAAGGCTACTAGAACGTGCTGTACAGCTTTGTGATGAATATGTTATTAGTACAAGTGATGATAGCTCCGACCAAAAAGGGGTGGATGGAAATATTTATGCTGGTCCTTTGGCGAAAGAAGATGCCGAGAAGGCCCTAGAAAGTATGGACAATAAGAGTGACCTGAGTTTGGTCAAATTGTCACGTTCAGGAGGATCACTTACAGCACTACCAATAATTGAAACTCTTTTGGGCGATGTTTCTGCTTATATTCCAACTAATGTTATTTCAATAACAGACGGTCAGATTTATCTCGAGAATGATTTGTTTTATGCTGGCATCCGACCGGCAGTTAATGTAGGTATTTCAGTATCACGCGTGGGTGGAGCTGCTCAAACTAAAGCCATGCGGCAGGTAGCTGGTAGACTGCGACTAGATATGGCTTCATTTCGTGAATTAGCAGCATTTGCGCAATTTGGATCAGATCTGGATAAGGCAACACAAGCGCAGCTTGAACGTGGAAAGCGTCTTCAGGAAATATTGAAGCAAGCACAGTACGAACCGATGTCTTTGTCAGATCAAGTCATGCTTATCTATGCTGGAGTGAATGGATATGCTGACGAAATTGCATTAGAGCGTATGCAGGAGTGGGAATCTGCATTGCTGCGTGCTATGTCTACATCTTATCCACATCTGGGTAATGAGATTGTAGAAAGTGGCAATATTACAGAATCTGTAGAGTTAGAACTCAAATCTGCCCTTGATACTTTCAACACAGCTTGGAGTTGATTAGTGGCTAATGCACGCGAAATGCGGCTGCGGATACGCAGCGTTGGTAATATTGCGCAGGTGACGCGAGCTCTGGAAGCTGTCAGTGCTTCAAAAGTTCGAAAAGCTCAAGCCTCTGTTGAGGCTTCACGTGATTATGCGCGTCGTGTTGCTAGTGTGCTTGGTCGGATTGGTGCATATTCTCAAGGATCCACACATCCGTTATTGGTACCTCGGGATAAAGTGGAAAATATAGCAATCTTGCTAATTTCAAGTGATAGGGGATTAGCTGGTCCATATAACATGAATGTTACTAGAGCCGCACTGGAATTTGCTCAAGAAAAAAGTCAGCAAACGCGTTGGGTGACTTTAGGACAAAAAGGGCGAGATCTTGCTTATGTACGTGGCGCTAACATTGTTGGTGACTTTAGTAGCTTTAAATCATCACCATCATTTTCGGATGTTACACCTATTGCCCGAGTGTTAATTGATGATTATCTTGATTCGGTAGTGGATGAGGTATATGTGGCTTACACGGATTACGTGAATACTATACGTCAGGATACACGGGTCGTACGTATAATGCCTATGATTACCGGCAATTTTGAAGATAATGAAAATACTCAATCAAGTATGGATAATGAATCTCAGGTAGGATATACTTACGAACCTGAGCCAGAGGAATTGCTAGAAGCAATATTGCCGCGTTTCACTCAGGTACAAGTCTATCAATCCGTTTTGGAATCTTTAGCAAGTGAGCATAGTGCAAGAATGGTTGCGATGCGTAATGCTACTGACAATGCGAACGAATTATCAGGCGCTCTTCGTTTGGCGTACAATAAGGCTCGTCAGTTATCCGTAACAAGTGATTTGTTGGATATAGTAGGTGGTGCAGAAGCTTTGCAGCAAGCGGGCTGATGACAAGTTAATAATAGATTTTTGTTTTGAGTTTGGAGGATTTATGACTAATTCGACAGGTAGTGTGGCACAAATTCAGGGTGCTGTAGTTGATTGTGAATTTCCGGATGAATTACTTCCTGAAATTTATGAAGCAGTTGAAATAGAGCGAGAGGGTGAAGGCCCATTGGTCTTAGAGGTACAAAAACATCTTGGCAATAATTTAGTTAGATGTGTAGCAATGGATGCTACAGAAGGCCTTCGTAGGGGATTAGCTGCTAATGCGACAGGAGCTCCTATCCAAGTTCCAGTTGGTGAAGCTTCACTCGGTCGAATTTTTAATGTGCTAGGTAATGCGATTGATGAACGTGGAGAGGTGGAAGCATCGGAATACTATCCGATACATAGACCTGCACCTGCATTTTCTGATCAATCTACAGAGGTTGAGGTATTTGAGACTGGTATTAAGGTTATTGATTTGATTGCGCCATTTACTAAGGGTGGTAAAACCGGTATTTTTGGAGGAGCTGGAGTAGGTAAAACCGTGATCATAATGGAGCTTATACGGTCAATTGCTAAGGAACACTCAGGTAATTCTGTGTTTGCCGGTGTAGGAGAACGTACCAGGGAAGGAACCCAGCTGTATCGAGAAATGATAGAGTCGGGAGTTATGAAGGATACTGTCATGGTGTTTGGTCAAATGAATGAGCCGCCTGGTGTAAGACTGCGCGTTGCTCTGACTGGCCTTACTATGGCTGAATATTTTCGTGATCAAGGCAAAGACGTACTGCTTTTTATTGATAATATATTCCGGTTTGTTATGAGTGGTTCCGAGGTATCTGCTCTTCTAGGACGGATGCCTTCCGCTGTAGGTTATCAACCCACATTAGGAACTGAGATGGGTGAATTGCAGGAGCGCATTACTTCTACTCATCGTGGCTCGATAACATCAATGCAAGCAGTATATGTGCCAGCTGACGATTATTCTGATCCTGCACCAGTTGCAACATTTTCGCATTTGGATGCTACTATTGCACTAGAACGACCTATAGCTGAGAAAGGCATTTATCCTGCTGTTGATCCTCTGGCTTCCACTAGTCGTATTCTAGACCCAAACATTGTTGGTGA
>CAWWAV010000207.1:0-2808 GCA_963934935.1 uncultured Anaerolineales bacterium | reverse complement strand
GAGTCAAATCACGTCGCCGTATATATATCCAAAAACTCCAAGCTGCCACAATCAACGAGTAAATCAGTATTGTATTTGCCAATCCATCATGTAGTCTTGTAGTTATCATAAAGATATTCTAGCATAACTGTACAGCAAACCACATATACCATACAGCATGCTAAAATGAGTTTCAGTGGATGAATATTATGTCAAGCAGTGAACCGATACGAGTACTTATTACACAATCATTTACCTCTAAATTGATTCAAAGTTTGCAATCAATATCATCGCGGTTAAAAATCAAACATGTTCCTACAAAAAATCCAGATGATCTGGAAAAATACTGGGCTACAGTGGAAGTGCTATATACTGCAAAAATTGTTCCAAAACCCGAACAAGCACCACGCTTGTCCTGGATACAAGCTCACTTCGCTGGAGTTGAACATCTACTTAAACACCCAATCATAGATCAAGTACACCTTACAACTGCAAGCGGAGTCGGAGCAAAATCTATATCAGAATATGTGATAGGCGGACTACTAGCCCTCAATCACCATATACCTAGTTTTCTCGAACACCAATCCCAAAAAATATGGTCCTCGCGACGTTTACAGATTTTCGTACCTAGCGAGCTCCGAAACACTACCTTGGGAATAATAGGGTATGGAGGAATCGGGCAAGAAATCGCACACCTGGCTAGTGCATTTGGTATGAAAATATTAGTAACCAAACATGATATATTAGAACCAAGTATAAATAGCTGGCAATTTCCCAATTCCTCAAACATACAGCATAACTTGGTGGAAAAACTGTACCGACCTGAGCATCTAAATACAATGCTAAAACAATGTGATTATGTAGTAGCAGCAGTCCCATTGACTGCAAACACCAAACACATGATAAGCACACCAGAATTCAATGCGATGAAGAAAGGAACTATCGTAGTCAATATATCACGCGGAAAAGTTGTAGATGAATTGGCACTAATTGACGCGTTACAGTCTGGTCATCTAAGAGGCGCCATACTGGATGTATTTGAAACAGAACCACTAGATGCAAAAAGCCCCCTATGGACACTGCCTAATGTAATTATAAGCCCACATGTTTCAGGACTAACTCCCAATTACGATCAACGCGCTATAGAACTATTTGCAAACAATTTGAAAAGATACTTATCTATAAATCCGTTACTTAATGAAGTGAATATCAAACGCGGATATTGAATATATAATACTCAATTGTGAGTAATTGACCTTGAGTAATTGACCTGTTAAAATGAATTAACTAGGGACTGATTCATACAGTTCCAACAAGACTCCTCCAGTACTATCTGGATGAATGAAAATAGCTCGTTTCCCTGCAGCCCCATCTATTGGAACATCATTCAGTAAATGAAGCCCTTTGGACTTCAGCTCTATAATCATAGAAGACAAATCTTCCACCTCTAGCGCAATATGATGCATTGATGGCCCTTGCTTCTTAACAAAGCGAGCTATTCCACTATCTTCAGTGGTAGGTTCTACCAATTCAATTTTACTTGTGCCTATCTCAAAAAATGCAGTATCAACTTGCTGTGATGACACTTCTTCACGATGCGTCACTTTTAACCCTAAAGTGTCTCGCCAAAACCCAAGAGCTTCTTCTAAATCAGAAACTGCTATAGCAATGTGGTCTATATTTGTTATCATTATTATGAATTGACAATATACCTATATTCGAGACCTATACTCACCCCATACATTACGAAGAGTATTGCAAATTTCACCTAAGGTAACATTATGCTCTACGCATTCAATAAAAAGTGGCATTAGGTTGTCGGTCCCTCGCGCAGCATTAGACAATTGATCAAGAAGTGTACTTGTCTGTTCCGAATCACGCTGTTGACGAATAGAACGTACCCGTTCACACTGCTGCTCTTCAGTTTCCTTATCTACAATCAATCTATCTATCTCCAATTTTTTATCGTCAGCATAGTTGTTAACGCCTACTACAACCTGATCGCCCTGTTCAATGTTCCTCTGATAAGCATATGCAGCATCATGAATTTCTCCCTGCATATAACCCGACTCAATGGCTGCAAGTGATCCGCCAATGTCATCAATATGTCTGATATATTTTTCTGCGCGAGATTGTATCTCGTCGGTCAATGATTCTATTGCATATCCACCACCCAAAGGATCAACAATATCGGACACTCCCGATTCATGGGCGATGATTTGTTGCGTACGAAGCGCAATTTGCGCAGCTGAAGCAGTAGGAAGAGCAAGCGCTTCATCCATTGAATTAGTATGAATACTCTGAGCACCGCCAAGAACTGCTGCTAGGGCCTGGATAGCCACTCTTGTCACATTGTTCTCAGGCTGCTGAGCAGTAAGTGTACTACCACCAGTCTGTACATGAAAACGCATCATCTGACTTTTGGGGTCTTCACAATTGAACCTATTCCTGATTATTTCCGCCCACATGCGCCTAGCAGCCCTGAATTTAGCAATCTCCTCCAGAAACTGATTGTGTGCGTTGAAGAAAAAGCTTATTCTCGGAGCGAAATCTTCAATCTTCAATCCTGATTTAATTGCCGCCTCTACATAAGTTATAGCATTTGCCAATGTGAATGCTACTTCCTGAACAGCAGTACTACCTGCCTCACGTATATGATAACCAGAAATACTGATAGTGTTCCAGTAAGGTAAATGTTGATCACAATATCTAAACACATCAGTCACCAATCGCAGCGAGGGTACTGGCGGGAAAATATACGTACCACGAGCCAGATATTCCTTGAGAATATCGTTTTGTATAGTGCCACGCAGTTTATTGATCTCAACT
>CAWWAV010000206.1:0-2808 GCA_963934935.1 uncultured Anaerolineales bacterium | reverse complement strand
CTTTTCAAGCAGCTGTTGATACAGAGTTTGACCAGCTTGCAGAAAAAGCCGGTATATCTATAGCTGTATACTCCGATGGAAAACTATGGAAATATGCTAAAGGTATAGCAACCTCATCGGCTGACATGACCGTAAATACACCATTAGAAATAAAAAGTACATCCAAGACGTTTATGTCTGCTCTGATATTAGATCAGGTAGATGATGGAATGTATTCTCTTTCTGACACCTTGTCCACTGTGCTTGCAGACCATCCTGGATATGACTCAATAGAAAAAGATAGGATCAACCCCGACGTTACAATCGCCGAACTATTATCTATGACATCAGGACTGAATACTTACCACATGGTCAGCGAAAATTTCGTTGCAATCGAAGCAAATCCTAACTGGAACCCGATTGAGCATCTAAACTTGACACCGAGCGGCTACAATAATCCGGGCACCTACAAGTACAATGATACAAACACAATAATTCTAGCGATTATTGCAGAACATGCGGCTGGAAAGCCTCTGAATCATTTGTACAAATCGATATTCTTCGATCCTCTAGACATTTCGGCAGCCTTGCTCCCACAGGATATCGCACCATCTGACACAGCCGATGAATATGGAGATCGCAGTAAATGTGGTGATAACAGCGGTTTTGGAAGGATGCTAGATGCCTGCAATTGGTACACCAAAGATGAGTGGTTATTGGCGCAAGGTAAGAATACCTGGGCAGCAGCGGGTATCGTGTCGACAGCAGAGAGTATGGCACGCTGGGGATACGAACTCTATAGTTCACAGGGGTCAGCAATATCCCCATCAGCTCGCTCGAACCTTTTGAATTCCGGTTCAATCGAACCGATTGTATTTGCAAATAAGCCGCACCATTATGGTTACCAGATGGCCATATATTTGATGAAACTTGGCAATGGTATCACTATAGACATCTATGGTCATGTAGGCGGTGGCGGTAAATCAGTAATGTATTATTCGCCTGACACTGATTTGTCGATTGCTATTCTAGCAAACTCTAGCCTAGATCATAATCGAGGAATATGTGGAAGTGACTCAACACCATTTTGTATCTTGGAATCTATCTATGGAGCTTATCAATGAAGCTGAACAAATATAGTGCTCGCGTTACGCAACCTAAGTCTCAGGGCGGTTCACAAGCCATGTTATATGGTACCGGACTTACTGAGGCTGATATGGACAAACCTCAAGTAGGTATAGCTAGTATGTGGTATGAAGGCAATACATGCAATATGCACCTCAATGATCTGGCGGCCGAGGCAAAAAAAGGAGTGGATGCAGCTGGCATGGTTGGAATGCGTTTCAACACTATTGGGGTAAGTGACGGAATTTCTATGGGCACAGAAGGCATGAGCTATTCCCTGCAATCACGTGAAATCATAGCAGACTCAATCGAAACAGTAATGAGTGCCCAATGGTACGATGCCAATATCTCTATACCAGGTTGCGACAAAAATATGCCTGGCTGTATGATTGCTATGGCAAGAATAAATCGTCCAGCATTAATGGTTTATGGAGGAACGATAAAGGCAGGCTGCCATGCTGATGTACCACTAGATATCGTCTCTGCATTCCAAAGTTATGGTGAACACTTGGCCGGCAGCATTGACGAAATGACCCGTAAAGCAATCGTCAAAGCATCATGTCCTGGTCCCGGCGCTTGTGGTGGAATGTACACTGCAAACACTATGGCATCCGCAATTGAGGCATTAGGCATGTCACTTCCATTTAGTTCTTGCACACCAGCAGTAGATTATGAAAAATCACACGAATGCTACCGGTCCGGAAATGCAATTCTGGCTCTGTTAGAGCAAGATATCAAGCCACGAGACATAATGACTCGAACTGCCTTCGAAAATGCTATGGTCACTCTTACAGTACTGGGCGGATCTACCAACGCAGTTTTGCATCTATTGGCCATAGCACACGCTGCCGATGTGCCATTATGCCTTGATGATTTCCAGAAAGTAAGCGATAGAACACCTTACCTAGCAGACCTTAAACCGAGCGGTAAATATGTAATGGAAGATTTACATAAAGTAGGCGGAGTACCTGGAGTTATGAAATATCTACTAGAACATGGCCTGCTTCAAGGTGACTGTATGACAGTCACTGGACGCACATTAGCAGAAAATCTAGATGAAGTGGCTCCTTTGTCAAATCAGCAGAAAATCTTTCGAACATTGGATAATCCAATGAAAGAAAGTGGCCACATCCAAATACTGCACGGCAACCTAGCACCTGAAGGTGCAGTTGCAAAAATCTCTGGCAAAGAAGGTGATATCTTTAAGGGTACTGCAATAGTATTCAACTCAGAAGAGGACATGCTAACCGCACTTGAAAATCACGAAATCAAGAAAGGTGATGTAGTAGTTATTCGTTACGAAGGCCCAAAAGGCGGGCCAGGAATGCCTGAAATGCTAACCCCTACTTCAGCTATAGTTGGAGCAGGACTTGGTCAGCATGTTGCATTATTAACCGATGGCAGATTCTCGGGTGGGTCTCACGGCTTTATAGTCGGACACATCACTCCAGAAGCACAGGATGGTGGACCACTCGCATTGATAGAAAATGGCGACCAAATAGTAATAAGCGGATCAGACAACTCGATAGACGTATTAGTCAACAATGACGAACTCGATCAGAGACGCGCCGAATGGGTGGAGCCAGCCTTTAAAGCTTCGCGCGGGACATTGTACAAATATATAAAAACAGTTAGCTCAGCTTCAACAGGTTGCGTGACGGATCAGTAGTGCTCATCAATACACTTTGTATCCAGTCCACAATA
>CAWWAV010000205.1:0-2856 GCA_963934935.1 uncultured Anaerolineales bacterium | reverse complement strand
AAAGAAGAAAAGTACAGCACCGGCTTTACAGTACACTTTTAATACCACCAAGCAACGTCGTTCTCGTCAAGCTAAAGGTGCGCCGCAGAAGCGTGGAGTTTGTACGATAGTTCGTACTCAGACACCTAAGAAACCGAATTCTGCTTTACGGAAGGTGGCTCGTGTACGTTTGACTAATGGTCTCGAGGTTACAGCGTATATACCTGGAGAGGGTCACTCATTGCAAGAACATTCGGTGGTTTTAGTACGTGGTGGTCGTGTGAAGGACTTGCCCGGTGTGCGTTATCACATAGTGCGTGGCACTCTGGATAGTACAGGAGTTGAAGGTCGTAGCCAGAGGCGCTCTAAGTATGGTGGCAAGAGGAACGTCTGATTATGGGATTTTATTTGTTAATTTTGAGTAATCTGGATATTAGGAATGGCACGTCGATATAAGCCTCAGTCACGTACTGTTAAGCCTGACTCTAGATACGGTAGCAAACAAGTTTCTATGTTTGTAAACCGGATGATGAAGGATGGCAAAAAGAGTGTTGCTACTAAAATAATGTACGATGCTTTTGACATAATGGGTAAAAAAGGCGAAGTAGATGCCCTTGACCTATTTTCTAAGGCATTAAAGAATGTGTCACCGTCTGTGGAAGTTAAGCCTCGTAGGGTTGGTGGTGCTACATATCAAGTACCTATTGAGGTGCCACCAAGTAGAAGAGAAGCTTTAGCCATGCGTTGGTTGCTAGCAGCAGCTAGATCTAGAAGTGGTAAATCTATGTCGGAAAAACTTGCTAGTGAATTGATGGATGCGGCTAACAACTCAGGTGGAGCTATGAAAAGACGTGAAGAAGTTCATCGAATGGCTGAAAGCAATAGAGCTTTTAGTCATTATCGTTTCTAATAGATAGGTATGTTTTTTGTGATTATTAAAGGTAGCTGGTGTTGAAACAGCTGAATGAAAGAATATGGCTAATGCTAGGCCGCCTTTGGAGCGGGTACGTAACATCGGGATCATCGCGCATATCGATGCTGGAAAGACCACCTGTACTGAGAGAATTTTGTACTACACTGGTCGTACACATCGAATTGGAAATGTCGATGATGGCAACACTGTTACAGACTGGATGGAGCAGGAGCGTGAAAGAGGTATAACGATTACAGCCGCGTCTATATCGGCTGAGTGGAATGAGCACCTTATCAATTTAATAGACACACCAGGGCACATTGATTTTACAGCTGAAGTGCAGCGATCATTACGTGTATTGGATGGAGGAGTGGTAGTGTTTGATGCTGTTCAAGGTGTAGAGCCACAGAGTGAGACCGTATGGCGTCAGGCAGACAAGTATGAGGTTCCTCGGCTGTGCTTTATTAACAAAATGGATCGAGTAGGAGCTGATTTTAATAGAGCAGTTGATATGATTAGGGATCGACTTGGTGCCAACCCAGTAATTATGCAAATTCCAGTGGGTGCTGAGGCTGATTTTGTTGGCGTAATTGATTTGATAGATATGAAGATGATTAGTTGGGGTGACGAACTGGGAGCTAATAGGGTTTATGATGAAATTCCTGAAGATCTTCTTATTGATGCGGAAATTGCCCGAACCGATATGTTAGAAAGAGTATCTGAGCATGACGATGAACTACTCGAAATGTTTTCTGATGAAGTCGTGCCAAACACATCGGATCTTCGTGCTGGTATCAGGAGAGCAACTATAGCCAATGCCATTAGTCCAGTGTATTGTGGCACAGCGCTAAAGAACAAAGGTGTACAACCGGTGCTTGATGCTATAGTGGATTATTTGCCTTCACCTAAAGATGTTCCACCAGTAGCAGGAACAAATCCAGTGGATGGTGAATTGACTGAGCGTGATGCTGATGAACATGGCCCGCTATCTGCTCTTGTTTTTAAGATTGTAAGCGATCCATATGTGGGAAGGTTAGCTTATTTTCGCGTGTATTCTGGACGTGTAGAAGCAGGCGCAAAGGTACAGAATACAACAAAGGGTAAGCGAGAAAGGTTGGGTCGAGTAATTAGGATGTATTCAGATCGTAGAGAGGAAGTCGAAGAAGTTTTGGCTGGTGATATAGCTGCAACTTTAGGATTAAAAAATACATTCACCGGTGAAACTTTGTCCGATTTGAGTGAGCCGATTGTTTTGGAAAACATTGTGTTTCCCGAGCCAGTCATATCGGTAGCTGTAGAACCAAAAACAACGGGCGATCAGGATAAGATGGGTTTGGCATTACAAAAATTGTCCGAGGAAGATCCTACATTTAGAGTCCGCTCTGATCAAGATACAGGCCAGACAATTATTTCTGGTATGGGCGAGCTTCATCTAGAGGTAATAATAGACCGAATGATGCGCGAGTTTAAGGTGCAGGCAAATGTGGGTCGTCCGAGGGTAGCTTATCATGAATCTATACGCAAATCTGTAGAAAAGGTTGAGTATCGGCATGTCAAACAGTCAGGTGGTCGCGGACAATATGCACATGTTGTACTAAAAATAGAACCTGGAGAACCTGGGTCGGAAATAACTTTCAGTAGTGAAATTGTGGGAGGTGTAATTCCAAAAGAATATATTACACCGGTAGAGCGAGGAATACGGAGTGCAGCAGAAACAGGTGTGCTTGCAGGATATCCTGTAACCGATGTAAATGTTACGTTGTATGATGGCTCTTTCCATGATGTCGATTCTAGTGAAATGGCCTTTCAGATAGCGGGTTCAATGGCATTTCGTCAAGGTGTGTCTAAGGCAAAGCCAGTGTTGTTAGAGCCTATGATGGACTTAGAAGTTATAGTGCCAGAGGAGTATATGGGTGATATTCTAGGTGAACTTTCAAGCCGTCGAGCATCCATAGGCGGGATGG
>CAWWAV010000204.1:0-2867 GCA_963934935.1 uncultured Anaerolineales bacterium | reverse complement strand
AGGAGCAATAGTGACCGTGGCTGTGGCTGTGTACGTGGCTGTGGCTGTGTACGTGGCTGTGGCTGTGGCTGTATAAGTATTTGTTGGTCCCACGGTTGCAGTATATGTTGGAGCCCTTGTAACCAGTTTGGTCGCCCTTTGCGTGACTATGACATTGTTAGTAGCATCTGTAGGAGTAGCAGTAGGTATTTCAGTACCTGTCCTAGTTGGCAAACCTGTAAAAGTAGCTGACACAGCAGGTAGCACGGTCAAATTATTTTGGGCATCCAATTCGCCAATATGATTCACAACTGCAATGGTCTTAGTAGGATCTATCAATTTAGATGGCTTAGTTACTTGCTCAGCATTTAAATAACCACTCTCCCCATAAGCTATAAAAAAACCGCCAATTAGAGTAAGCAATATTAAAACAGCTATAGCCAATCCGGACAAAGCCTGTCTCCATTCACCAGAAGATCGCACAGTAGATTTACCATACACAGGCCACGGCAACCTTGGAAAAATCCATAAAGCAACTAATGTTATTGCTACCACTCCATCTACCCACAAAACTGTTCGTAACATTCGTAGACTTGAAAATTCGCCAACAATACCCCTTGTGACTAAAATAATTCCCACTAAGGATACTGCTGCAGTGACAGCAATAGCTATGGCCACAGCAATATATTGATGACTTGCAGTATGCGAACGCAAAACAGAAACTATAGGCAGCTGAGGGAGAAATCTGATAATCAACAGAAGTACTATAATTGCACAATCTATCCAAATAGCAGTTTGCAAAATACTCGTGCTAGAACTTGCATCTATCAAACCACTAGTCAAAAGATACATCCCCAACAATATAACTGCACCAGTAATAGCAACCGCTAAGGCTGCGGACAGCACTCTATTAGCTGGGTTTTCAGCACTCCAGCCAGGAGGACGCCAACCCAATAGACTAGCAGCAATAAAACCATATAAGGCTAGATTTACAATAATTAGGACAATAACGTTTACTAAAGACATATGTGTTTGATAAATCGTCTATTCTATTTTAATATCCAAATCTCCGTGCAAATCATGTCATCTCATAACCAAAACATTTTGGCTTCTCGACAGAATTGATTTCCACTTGTTTTCTCTCATTATGAATGGGTCTCGCTTGTAACATTGTCTAGTACACGAGCCACAGGATCTGCCAATGCAAGCAGCAATTGACTATCATCTTCACTCCAGTCAGCTAGCGCATCTGGTGAAAGCACCATAACAGCATATCGTTTTTCGCATACTGACGGTAAAGTTGCCAGCAATGCTGGAGCCAGATACTGCATTCCTACCTGGTCTGTAAGTAAACGTAGTTCTACTTCATCTGTGGAAGGATCAAGTCTCTGATGACCAGCACGTTCAATAGTAGATCTAATACTATCTGCGGCATTAACAGGTAATGTAAAACCCACTATTTTTCTGGATCGTAATAGATCATATCCCCCAAGACACCTAACAGACAAATTGTCAGAAGCCAACTCCCAGACCAAGGACATTTCAGCTCCAAGCGCAGTTCCTACTCCGCGTGATATTGACTCTATCGCTCTGGACTCATTAGTTTCTACTCCGATCGAGGCTAAAGCTTTTGCTATTTGCGGTGATAATCCAGGATCTACAGGGCTCTCAAGCAGCGGCATAAATGAGGATGACTCGTCAGAATCGACAATTACTACAGTTGACCTCAGAACCCTTCTGTAAAGTACTAGTGCAAACATGGGAAAAATGGCTAAATCTGTCATTCTTGTAAATGCTGATATATGACCATTCAGTATCTGCATATTTAGAGCAAATCCTAAATGCAGAACGGTTCCTAACAGTGCCAATACAAATATGCCAAAACCTAGATCCCAGTCTTCAGGTCGCCGCCATAACAACATCACTATTATTCCTAGTAGCAAACCCACCTGCGGAGCGGCCCACAACAAATCGTGAGTTGAATTATTGTAATAAATACCACTTGCGCTAACATTGCTCCATAAAACTAGAGCAACAACTGTACCGATGGCAATTACAATTAAACCAATACTGAGCACTATATCCCCTGTCATATCATCAGGGCGCGAGATAAACGCCCATCCTAGTAAAAGAAATGTGGCTAGTGCAACAGCTCTATCTAAAGGCGGCAATAAGAGACTTTCATTTGCAAATCCAAATATACTAAGCACTGCTAAAATTGCTAAAACAACGCGCAAACAAAGCGCAGCTCCAGCAGCAAGGGCAAATCTGCCAAAATCAGACTCTGGAGCACGCCTATACTGACTAAAAGATATTGCAAACGCAGCTTCTAATGCAAACAAACCAACAATATGATAGATGAAACTACCAGGTGGAAAGCTTACTAAAGAAATTGCTTGATTAAGAATCAACATTCTAGAACCGTGGGTCGCGATTATAACATCGTAAGGGAGAGTATATGTCACTTTGTCAGGGCATAGGTCTTGCACCAACTAGTGCGTTGACATCTATACAAATCTGATTAGAATACGAGTTGATAGCCGAAGTGGCGGAACTGGCAGACGCGCTACGTTCAGGACGTAGTGACCATCTGGTCATGTGGGTTCAAATCCCACCTTCGGCACTCTAGGAAAGTAAATTTTATGAACAACCTTGGGCAAAACATAAACCAGATTGATTTATTGAAAATACATGAAAACCCCAACAGTAAATCGCAATAAACTACGTATAACTCTACCTCAAATAGTGATAATAATGGGGATTGCTGTAAGTGTATGGTTTCTTTCGGAATTCAGTGACATGATGAAGACCAGTCAAACTATTAGAGCACAAGAAAATCAATTATTAGCTACAGTCACAGCCCTGCATGATCAACAAACAAGCCTCAA
>CAWWAV010000203.1:0-2870 GCA_963934935.1 uncultured Anaerolineales bacterium | reverse complement strand
GTTAGCCCAGGAAATATCGTATACCAAGGCGCAACAGTCATATATCCCCTACCATCGCTAATTATTAAACCTAGACTAGGCATAGGTGGTTGTATACCAAACCCAAAAAAGCTCAGCCCAGCTTCATACATAATTGCTCCCGGTATTCCCATTGAAAATGCAACAATTATTGGGCTGGCAATATTTGGTAGTATGTGCCTAGCAATGATCCTAAAATTATTAGCTCCTAAAGCTCGCGCAGCGACCACATAGTCAGAAGCTCTAATGCCCAGTGTCTGTCCATAAACCAATCTTGTAACATCGGGCCAACCCACAAGCACTAGCGCAATGATTACCGTAGACAAACTAGGCCCCAGAATGGCCGTCACTGCCATCGCGATAATAAGAGCCGGAAACGCCAGCATCACATCTGTCAGTCTCATAGTAGCTTTAGCCACAACACCCGGAAGATACCCTGCTATCAATCCTAGGCACACACCGACTATCATGACACCACCTCGCACCAACAGTCCTATAACCAAAGAAGTTCTGATGGCATACAGAACTCTACTGAATATGTCTCTCCCTAACTGATCAGTTCCAAACCAGTTCTGCCCACTCGGTGGAAATGGAGGATTTATTGTCACACCATTTACTTCCCGAAATATCTCAATTTCTGTTGGATCTTTGGGCGCAATAACAGGTGCTAACAACCCAATTACAGCCAATACAACTATAAAGACCATGCTAATAGCGGCAGATTTGGACCTCCACAAACTTACAATTACCGATATCCGCCCAACATCACCGTTCCCAACTCCATCAAGCATCATGAGCAAACCCGCCGATTACGCATTTTCTTCGGCCCTCACTCGAGGATCAGCCAAACCATACAGTACGTCCGACCCAAGATTGACAAACAATACAGCAGCAGCAAGCACGTTCAAAGATGCTTGCAACGCGGGAAAATCGCGATGAGCTAGCGCATCAAATGCGTATTTGCCAAGCCCAGGCCACGCATAAATCACTTCGATAATTGCAACTCCAGCTAACAACCGAGCGAGATCTACACCGATCACCGAAATAATAGGTAACCAAGCGTTAGGCAGCATATGTTTAGTAATAACACTAAATTCCCGAAGACCTTTCGATCTAGCTGTAAGGACGTAGTCGGCCTGCTGCGTATCCAACATAGCTGCTCGTGTTATTCTAGCCAAATATCCCGACGATGGTATTGCTAACGTAAGAGCCGGCAAAATAATGTATCGGGAAAACAGATCACCCGACCCAGATGGAGGCAACCATCCAAGCCGCATAGCAAACAAAAGCTGCAGTAGAAGTGCTAGCCAAAACAATGGCATAGACAGACTGAGTACTGACACTGTCATAAGAGATCTGTCAATCCAACTATTTCTCCTAACCGCAGCAAGAACACCAAATGAAACCCCCAAAATAATACTCATTATTTCAGCTACCAATGTTATTTTGATCGTCTTAGGGAAAACCTGTTTAATATCTTCCAGCACAAGTCGATTTGATTGATACGACCGTCCCCATTCGCCTTGCAGTACATCCCTGACATAGGTCAAATACTGTATCACTGGATGCCGATCAAAACCCATCTGTACTCTGATACGATCAACAGTTTCTGCCGAAGCATACTCGCCCGCCATAATACGAGCCGGATCGCCCGGCAAAAGATACAATAATGCAAAAATAAGGGAAGACAGAAGCAAAAGCAGTAGCGGCAGCACTAACAAGCGACTACCAATAAGTTTAATCATTTTGCTCCTTATATGAAAAATTCATTTAACGAAGTGCTCGGATATCATAACGGCAACTACGCAAATGTGGACAACCCATTGGGTTCTCCACATTTGCCATAACGTACTACTATGTTTTTCTATTACAAAACAATGATATTCCAAACAGATGCTTACTAAAAAGCACCTACATCAAACTATTTGGTTTCATCACTGATCCAGACATGCTGATAGACATGCATATCCACTGGAGATGGTATATAGCCCTCAACATAAGGTTGCTTGACATCGACGTAGATGTTATGTGTCAAAGGAATATATGGAAGATCCTTTGCAAGCATAGCATCAATGTTACGATATGCAGCCACCCTATCTGTTGACTCAACAGAGCTCCGTCCTGTATTAACCAAATCGTCCACAGCAGGATTAGAGTAGCGAGCCTGGTTGCCACTGCCACCAATGTTGCCAGAATGCAACATTGGGTAGTAGAAACTGTCCGGATCTGCATAATCAGCAACGCGATAGTTCCAGGCCAAATCAAAATTACCAGTACCTAGAGCCTCAAGCCATGGGCCGTACTCGGTCGGCACAACATTGATATTTATACCGATTTGAGCTAGTTGCGCTTGATATATCTCCATAATCTTGATCATATTTCCCCAATTTGGCAGTATAAGGTCATATGAACCATCAACGCCATCAGCATAGCCACCTTCAGCCATCACAGCCATAGCGGCATCTGGGTCATATGTACAAATACTTGCATCAGCATCATGGCCGAGCAAACCAGGAGGTAGCAGTCCTTGAGCATTTCCAGCCCTACCCTGCAAACTAGCGATCACAGCCTCACGATCAATACCATGGCACATTGCTGTACGTAACGCAGTGCTAGTTCCAAAAGGTTCACGATCCATATTGACCACAAAGAAATCAGTATGAAATGTGTGTGCCCATCCTAACTCATCAGCAAACACATCACTCCTAACAAATCGATTCCAGTGTGCTGGTGGAACCCAAGTAATATCCAACGCCTGCGAATCGAATTCAAGAACTCTAGTATTCTCATCACCAATGACCCGGAACTTCACACTATCCAAATGCGGACGTCCACCCCAGTAATCATCATTG
>CAWWAV010000202.1:0-2887 GCA_963934935.1 uncultured Anaerolineales bacterium | reverse complement strand
TCCTATAGCAGTCGCATACGAGAAATCAAGTACAGGAGACAGTAGACCCACTTTATATACATAGGTAGAAATAACTTCAGACACCCTAATGTTGATAGGATTCTGCATTAGATATATCTTTTCAAAAGAAATATTCAGCACACGTCCGGTTTGAAGAACCAGCAGCACTACTGCAGTTGGAAGTAAGCCCGGTAAGTCAATGTACCACATGCGTTGCAGTTTATTAGCACCGTCCACAATAGCAGCCTCATGCAGCGTGGGATCAATCGTTGCGAGCACCGCCAGATAGATAATCGCGCGAAAGCCCACGTTTTGCCACAATCCTGATCCTACGTACACATGAGGAAAAGCACTACGACTTCCCATCCAGTTGGGAGCATCCACTTCCAACATCCCGGCGAAAAATGCCGTCAAACCTATTCGAGGGTGAAATACTTGAATCATAATCCCTACCAGTACTACCATAGAGATGAAGTGCGGGGCATAAGTCACCAGTTGCACTGTCTTTTTAAAAGCCTTTTGCCTTACCTGATTCAGGCATAATGCCAGTATGATAGGAAAGGGGAAACTACCTATAAGTTGGTAGAAACTCAACACAATAGTGTTCATCATAACCAGTTCAAATTTTGCAGAATTAAGGAAACGTTCGAAGTTATCTAGTCCTATCCACGGACTACCAGTAATACCTTTAGTAACTATATACTTCTTAAACGCAATTTGTGCTCCATACATTGGAACATATTGGAAAATTATCAACCAAACAAGAGGTAATAAAAGTAGTAAATATAATTGCCAGTGTCTTTTAGCACGATTGAATATTTTTTGTTGGTTATGATTAAGTATCATCAATTCTTGTCCCACTAATATCTTGCGCACTGCAACAACTAACAAATGAGCGGTAAGACAACAAGATTCTTACCGCTCATTCTAGTCAGTCCTATACTTTAGTATTAACTAGTTAGATATTCTTATTAGTTAATACCAGTTATCTCAACGGTAGAGGCTTAATGCTTGCCCTTCCACTGCTGATCATATGCTTCCTGGTGAATTTCTACGTACCTATCAATACCTAATCCTTCCATAGTAGCAACATAATCTGCCCAGACAGCATCATCATCGATATCTTCCGATCCTAGAGCAAATGCCGCTTCCATTTCTACTACATAATCAACAATCGCCAGGTCCAGATCCGCATATTCTATTGATGCAGCTTCGCTGAAGGTAAGTGGAGGAAGAATCTGACCAACGTCCCTAGCATAAGGTTGCATTTTCTCAATGGTCTCATTCCACAAGATCACCTCGCTGTTCTCTTCGGGATCATGTGCAGATTCAGCTGAGCGAAAATCGAATGATCTGTAGGAAGGTCCTGTTTGTGCCCAGTGATAATTTTGGACATCTCCAAAACTCAATACTCTGGTCCATACGGCTTGCCCGCCAGAAATACTGGTCTCTCCCGGATCTGACCATTTCCAGTCTACATCGGGACGGCCTAGGATTGCGCGCATTGTATTATCTAGTGACAACATGCCGTCACACCACTTGAACGCTTCAACAGTATGTTCACTAGTGGCAGCTATCACACACTCTCCATGCTTTGTTGAATATGGATTATAGATAGTTTCTCGTCGTCCAGTCGGTCCTTCTACGGGGGCTAACGGCCTATATTCAAGCCAACGACCCAATTCACCATCCATCTGTGATATTGCTCCCATGGCACCTGCTATTCCAAGCCCAACGAGATTGGCATCGGGATTCTCAATCATTACACGCACGTCCTTGTTGCCCTGAGTAAAGCTTTCTGCACCATACAGGCCTAATTCAAACAGCCTGTTCAAGTACCGTAACCCTTCCCTCCATCCATCCTGGGTGACCGCATCATCAATCACTCCATCTTCCAAGACAAGATATTTGTGATTGAACTGCTCCGAGTAGATAAACGGCTGCATCAGAAAGCCGTCAATGTTGGTATTCCAACCCTTTGTTGCAGCTACCAGCGGAATCTCATCAGCAATTCCATTACCGTTTGGATCCTGATCCTTGAATGCCGTCAGCACATCTACCAACTCTTCGGTAGTTTGGGGCATATCCAATCCCAAAGCATCCAACCATTTGATATTAATCCACGCCCTCTGAGAATAATAACAATGGAAGCACTCATTGTGCTTTGGTAGCCCATAGATAACTCCCTCTGGTGTGGTGATGAGCGGCTCTATCTGTGGAGAAGTTTCAAACATCGCTTTTGTATGTTCTCCGTACTCTTCGATCAAGCCATTCAAAGGTTGGAACAACCCTTGAGCACCATACACCGACTGTGTCGCCGGCAGTATGCTCATTTGTAGGAAAATGTCTGGCAAATCGCCACTGGCAAGTGCTAACGCCAATTTCTCTGGTCCTGCTCCCGAAGGAACAACTTCCCAGTCTATTTTAATGCCGGTCTGCTCCTCACGATATTGGGTAAATTCATTGGTTGCAAAGTCTTCTACCCGTGCATTACCCATTACCATGACACGCAAAGTAATCGGCTCCTCGACTATTTTCTCTACCACTTTCTCTACTTCTACATACTCGGTAACTGGCTTCTCAACCTCAACTATTTTCTCAACCTCGACCTCTACTATTTTTTCTACTACTACTTCCTTCTCTGTAACCACAACTTTTTCTTCAACCACTACCTGTGGCTGACAAGCTGATATAGTTAGACAGGCCACAATCAGTAATGCTAAGACTATCCTAGCTCTGCGTACAGGTTGCATAACCTTCCTCCTCCATTTATGTTGCATATTTGAGTGCAAAATATTTGCACATCATTGGTCAACTTCGCTCAAATCTTGAAACAAAATCGTTGTAAATCAAATCTTTTCTGGATCCTAATCTGATGAGGTCTATC
>CAWWAV010000201.1:0-2888 GCA_963934935.1 uncultured Anaerolineales bacterium | reverse complement strand
AAATCGTCCACCACTATGAGGTAACCGACCCTCCCAAGACTGCATCATCGGATGATCTTATTGCAGCAAGCAGCGATCTGAATGCATGTGAAAGTTTTAGCCAACTCCTCGATCAAGCCCATAGACATCTGTCTACCATATACCGTGACCACATGAGTAACCGTTGGGACTTTCCGAATGATGGTGGTTGTCTACAGATGGTCGAGCTCGACCTCCCCCCCCAATTAGTTTTACCCGCAGACACAAGCAACGATGCGAGAGGACCGTATATCGAGAACCCTCTCTACACCAACAATACACACAAAATATATGTCACTAAGGACGAAGATAAAACCTATGCAATAATGTGTTGGACAACATCACAGATGCAACAGGCATATATAAGTGGTGCTCCTGTCCTGCCGTCCAGAGCATGTTCACATGACAATCAATGTTATCAAGATCAAGATAAACCTCCCACATTGTATGAATTCGTACATCACGGCCTTCCAGTGTCAAGTCTTATCGGCATTGGCGGAACGCAACTTGGTAATTCGTTATATGACGAAAATAAATACTTCGCAACCAATTTGACTAAGCGTTACCCCAATGGAAAGGGCAGGAATGTGTCGTGGAACGACATTCTCAGAGACATGTGTATGCATGTAGGATCGGCGGATGACCCAGGCATTTATTCCGCCATATGGCTTGGCATAGATGGACCGCCGACGGACTTGTATAATATGTCGTACAGTGTAGGAGAATATTATTCATTCTGGGCAAATCCTCAAGAACAAATGGGCACCAACCCGGCAAAGCCAGGAAGCTCGATCAAACCTAAGATTGCGCCGGACGACAAGTACTATTCATTCGCCAACATCAAAATAAAACCCGCTTCTCCCACATACACATGGGATGCTATACAGAAAATCGATAACATCAAAAAATACCTTTCCCAGAAGGATCTAGAGTACATGGACAAACTCATGAGCAAAGAAAATCCCCCCCACTACATTTTTACCTGCTATCTAACGCGCGGATGGCAATCCTCTTCTGGATAAGGCAAAGATCCATAATACATATAGCTGCCATTGATTCAACAATAGAAACTGCTCTTTGCACTACGCAAGGATCATGTCTACCTTGTGTAGAAAAATTGATAGCTTCTCCAGACAAGTTACATGTTTTTTGTACCTTAGATATACTTGCTGGGGGCTTAATAGAAATTCTCATCGTGATATATTCGCCTGAGCTAATTCCACCTAATACGCCTCCAGCCCTATTACTTCTAGGCTTGACATTTTCACTCTCATCTTTTTCAAAACAATCGTTATTCTCAGATCCCTTCATTTCTGCAACCCGAATTCCTTCGCCTATTTCGAATGATTTCGTGGCAGGTATTGACATCATAGCATGCGCTAATACTGCTTCTAGTTTATCAAAACACGGTTCTCCGATTCCAATCGGTGGATTCCGAATTACACAAGTTATACTACCTCCAACAGAATCCCCCTCCATCTTAGCTTCTCTAATATGCTTGATAATCGATTCTGATATATCAGGTTGCGGACACTTCACTTCAGAACAGTCAATTGATTCGCGTGTAATAGTCGATATATCTATATCGCCACATCGATATGGTCCAACTTGATTTACCCAGGCAATTATATCACAACCAGTAGTCTGCATAAGGTATTGCTCTGCTAGTGCTCCTGCAATAACTCTAGGTATAGTCTCTCTTGCACTAGATCTTCCTCCTCCGCTCTTAGCATGAATTCCATATTTTTTGAGGTATGTATAATCCGCATGTGAAGGTCTTGGGATATACTCATCACCATTCCCCTGGCATTGTTGATAATCACCAGGTTTGATATCATTATTATTTACTAGGAATGCAATAGGAGTGCCTAGAGTCACTTGGTCTTGTAGTCCAGATAAAAGCACTACCTGATCAGCTTCCTGCCGCGCAGTAGATAAGTCGCCTCTCGCTCTTCTGCGATTTACCTGTGTCTGAATAGCATCTAAGTCTAGCTTAAATCGAGAAGGAAAACCTTCTAAAATACCACCAACGGCTTTCGAATGCGATTCGCCAAATGTAGTCAAACGAAGTAATGTACCAAAACTGCTCATAGTGATTCTACTAGAGAATTTTTAAACTTGAATTAGAATGATTTTTATCTGCAATCAGTACATTACTAGACAATGGTATATTCATAATATAGCTTATGAACCTGATCCTGGAATCGAGCGACGGGAACTTGAGAGTAATTGTTGACGTGTACAATTATCGAATAAATTGTATCCCGTATCGCACGAATTCGGATTAAAAGGGGCAAATGTTTGCGTTTCAAACAAACCAGGAAATGGTTGCTCCTCCTGTCGCCCGGATACAGTGACCTTATACATATCACTGTTTGATGACGGAACATAATTGGGCTGTTCACATCTCTGTAATGCAAAGAACTGATTGCGTAATTTCGACTCCTCGTTTACTTGAGTAGCAAAGCCACTCCAAGGAGCTTGAGCAGTTCCAGGATTAAATGTGCGTTGCACATTGTATGTAGGGCGCGTAATAATAGGGACCGTGGCTTTAGCGCGCTGATCGACTATTGGCATAATGCTGTACTTCGTCGAAACTGGGCGCATACTAAATTGAGGCTCAAGGGGTGATGAAGGGATATTGCGGTCAGCAATCCTCTGACTAAGCTCTTCCGTTCTCTCCATCCCACAAAAGTAGACGCCATTAACAACACCGAATATGTCATTGCTCATACTATACTATGATGAGACAATTTTTGCTAACTAAACACTACCTAAAGCCTTAAAGCTTAGTTAAAGAAGCATGTGTGGAATACTTGCTCTTTTGAATAATCGCGACGTTTATTCTGACCAAATGCTCAATAATGCAT
>CAWWAV010000200.1:0-2892 GCA_963934935.1 uncultured Anaerolineales bacterium | reverse complement strand
GTGTAGTATGTTGGCAGTCTCTACCATTTCGACCATGAACGTCGACTGTCCTCCGTGGATTTCGTCTTGGGCACCGATTCTAGTAAATATACGATCAACTACTCCAATGATTGCACTATCGGCTGGTACGAAGCTGCCAATTTGAGCTAACAATACGCATAGTGCTACTTGTCGTAGAAAAGTACTTTTGCCACTCATGTTGGGTCCGGTTATTATCCATACGTTGTCTTGCGGATCAAAAATACAATCGTTTGGCACAAAACGTTGCCCATGAGATAGGTGTTGCTCTACTACTGGATGGCGGGATCCCCTAAGTTCTAATGTTGTATCTGATCGGAGTTCGGGTCGCACATAGTCCAGACTTGCGGCAGTTTCTGCCATAGAAGCCAGAACATCTAAATAAGCTAAAGCTCTAGTACATTGAAGCAGTCTGTCAGCCTGTTTGCTTACTTCACTACATATATTAGCAAATATGTCTCTCTCTATAGCAAGCATCTTTTCTTCAGCATCTAAAACAAGGTTTTCATACTCTTTTAGTTCTGGTGTGATATATCTTTCAGCGTTTACTAATGTTTGTTTTCGTATGTATTCATCTGGCACTTGTCCTTGGCTTGATTTGGTTACTTCGATAAAGTAACCAAATACTTTGTTAAAACCCACTTTAAGTGACTTAATTCCTGTACGTTCTCTTTCAGTAGTTTCTAATCTTGACATCCAATCAAGCGCATGTTTTGAAGATTTAACTATTTTGTCTAGTTCAGGCGACCATCCAGGTCGTATAAACCCAGAATTGTTCATGCTTGCTGGAGGATCGTCTACTAGGGCAGATTGCAGTAGATTTACTATGTCAGGTGTTGTGTCTATATCTTTGACCACAGAGCACAATATTTTTGCAGTAATGAGTTTCTTTATGTCAGGAAGTTGCAGTAAGTTGGCAAGTATAGCAGTAAGACTATGAGGGTTGGCAGTGCCGCTTACAACACGATTCGTAAGACGTTCCATATCACTAAGGGATTTTAGTGATTTTCGCAATTTACTGCGTAACAGACTATTTTCATAGAAAACAGATACACCATCCAGTCTTTGGTTAATTGTTATGCGATTAATGAGAGGTTGTTGTACATATTGGTGTAGTAGACGTCCTCCCATCGGAGTCACTGTACAATCAATGGTCCCTAGTAGAGTAGCATTTTTGTTTCCTGAACGAAGTGTATTGGTCAGCTCGAGGTTGGTACGCGTAGCAGGATCTAGCCTCATAAATTCATTGGTGTCATAGGTAGACAACCCATTAATTAACTGCAGCGTTGTTGCCTGTGTTTGGCTCAGATAGTAAACAATCGCAGCCGCAGCTGCAATAGCAAGAGGATGTTTTTCTATTCCAAAACTAGCTAAAGTATTGACTTTGGTTTCATCAAGCAGTATCCGATGGCTAGTTCCCGGCTCAAAAACCCACTGAGGTATTTTGGTCCTATGAATATTGCTAGAGTCTAGAAGATCCTTGTTGCTATCCGGGACAAGCAATTCCGCAGGTGATATACGGTTAATTTCATTGATCAATTGCTCTCCGTAATCTTCTGCAGGGAATTCTGTAGCTCTAAAATGACCGGTTGACACATCTATATATGCTAGTCCCGATCCCCCGTCAGTTTGGTAGGCAGCAGCTAAATAAGTGTTGCGATTTTCCGGTATCATACCAGGGTCGGTCATAGTTCCTGGAGTGAATATCCTTACTACTTTTCTTTGCATAATTCCATTTACTTGTTCTTGACCAACCTGGTCACATATTGCTACATGGTGACCTTTGCTGACTAATTTTCTGAGGTGATTTTCTAATGAATGGTAGGGAATACCAGCCATAGGTACCGATAACTGTTTTGATACCTTGCGGTTCGTAAGTACGATTCCTAAATCTCGAGCAGTAATTTGTGCATCTTCATCGAACGTTTCATAAAAATCTCCTAGCCGAAAAAACAATATTGAGTTTGGATAGTTGTTTTTTATCTCTAGATATTGCTGACGAATTGGGGTAATTTTTCTGTCTTTTGGCTTCATTAGTGTATTGTAAGAGAAGGCAAGAGGATGGTCAAATAGACATCCTAATCTATTGCTATATTTTAGTCTGTTTAATCACTGTGGTAAGCTATGTAATGATAATTTAATTATATGGAAATTACTAATCGACTTGACTTAGTTGTTGACGGCATGGATTGCGTTGACTGTGCTCATGTTCTGCAAAAAAGTCTGCAGCGTTTGGATGGTGTAGAGGATTGTTCTGTAAACTTTGCTAGTGGTCGGATGCAAGTGATAGGTACGGTGCTATTCGAAGATGTAAGCAAATGTGTATCTGGACTTGGATACGGTGTTGCAGACAATGTTTTATCGGAATCAAATAACAGTTCTAGTTTGCTCTCAAAAATATTTAGTAAGCCTCGAAACAAAGCAACTATAGTTGGCATAGCATTCATCATACTGGCATTTCTATCAGAAATTGCTGTACCCAGAATAACACCAGTGCTTTTTGGCTTGGGTTTTCTGGCTGGCCTATATTTTCCAAGTCGTTCAGGCTGGGCTGCATTGCTTAGTGGTCGTGGGTTAGATATGAACGTTCTGATGACTCTTGCTGCTGCAGGAGCATATGTCACAGGACAATATGCCGAAGCTGCTACGGTTATTGTTCTTTTCAGTCTAGGCGAATCTCTTGAAGGATTTGTGTTAGAGAGGTCGCGTGAAAGTATACGTGCGTTGATGGAATTGTCTTCATTAACAGCTAAGTTGTTGAGCGTTTGCCATGACTGTGAAGCACATGCTGGTAAGTTATTACCAGATGGTTCAAGTTACTATATGCATGGTCCGTGCCCATGGTGCGACTCAGATATACGCATCGTAAATGTT